>JANYBQ010000339.1 GCA_025360705.1 Betaproteobacteria bacterium
CAAGCGCCCAATGACAAGCAACAAGTCCAGCCGATGATCAAAGTCCTGCAGGAGCAGGCACCCAAACTGGGTGATGCCCAGACCCTGATTGCTGACACCGGCTACTGCAGCGAGAACAATGTCAAAGCCTGCGAAGATGCCAAGATTGAACCCTTGCTGTCAGTGGCCCGCCAAGACCATCACCCGCACTGGCGCGCGCGTTTTACAGAGCCAGCACCGCTGAGCGCGGATGCCACTGCGATGCAAGCCATGACACATCGTCTGAGCACGATAGCGGGCAAGGCGGCCTACGCCATTCGCAAACAAACGGTGGAGCCCGTGTTTGGCATCATCAAGTCA
Organism: Betaproteobacteria bacterium; assembly: GCA_025360705.1. Classification (GTDB taxonomy): domain Bacteria; phylum Pseudomonadota; class Gammaproteobacteria; order Burkholderiales; family Burkholderiaceae_C; genus CAISIP01. The sequence goes on from JANYBQ010000339.1 coordinate 340, forward strand.
GTAATGGGGTTCAGGCAGTTCTCCTTGCGCGGATTGCGCAAAGTCACCGGCGAATGGAATCTGGTTTGCCTGGCCTGGAACGTCAAGCGTATGGCCGTACTCCGTCCAAAAGTTGGATAAGGGAAGGAAATACCGTGGAAAAAGCGCGAAACCTCAAAAACTCAGTCCGAAATGCCCATTTTTTAAGCAAGTCTAAGGCATGTCGGATTTTTACCCTCCTGTGTCCGACAGGCTGCTAGGCGTCGCGTTTGCGGGCCGATACGCATCCATGAACAAAAAGCTGTTGCTGAGTCGCGGTGCAAAGCCGCTGGTGTTCGTTGCCTGCTTGCTGCCATTCGCATGGCTTATGTACGGTGCCATCACGAATCAACTAGGCGCCAATCCCGCCGAGGCGCTGATTCGTTCCATGGGCGACTGGACCTTACGCTTCCTGTGTATCGTGCTGACAGTCACGCCATTGCGCGTGCTTACCAAAACACCCCAGCTGGCCCGCTTCCGACGCATGCTGGGGCTTTTCATGTATTTTTATGCGGTCTGTCATCTGCTCAGTTACAGCTGGTTCGACATGGGCTTCGATGTTCCCGATATCGCGAAGGACATTGCGAAACGCCCTTTTATTCTGGTGGGATTCAGCGCGATCGTGTTGCTGACACCGTTGGCGTTGACATCTTTTAACCGCGCCATCAAGTTCATCGGCGCGAAGCGCTGGCAGACCCTGCACAAGCTGATATATGCCATTGCGTGCCTAGGCATTCTTCACTTTTTCTGGATGCGTGCCGGCAAGAACAATTTTGCCGAGGTGTTTGTCTACGCCGGCATCCTGGCGCTGTTACTGGGCTGGCGGGTTATGCACGCCTGGCAGCAGAAGCGTATGCAGGCGCCTGCCGCTCGCCCTCCTTTGGCCGGCGTCAATGCCGCTGGTGGCCGGCGCAGCGCGCGCCAAGGCCAATAGGCGATCGTCAAGGGTGGCCGTCCAGCACCAGCCGTTCCGCTCGTAGCTGGTCGGTAATGGTTTCGCGTTCGCGGATTAGACGCGCGTTCGAGCCGGATACCAGAACCTCCGCCGCGCGTCCCCGCGAGTTGTAGTTGCTGGCCATGCTCATGCAGTAGGCACCCGCGGACAACACCGCCAGCAAATCTCCGCTTTGCACTGACAGGTCGCGGTCGTGACCGATCCAGTCGCCGCTCTCGCAAACCGGGCCCACGATCTCCCACCGGGTGGGAGCGTCCGCGCGCGGGCGCAACGGCACGATTGCGTGATAGGCCTGGTAAAGAGCGGGCCTCGGCAAATCGTTCATCGCGGCGTCAACGATACAGAAGTTCTTCTGGTCACCCGGTTTAAGGTACAGAACTTCGGTAATACACAGCCCCGCGTTGCCCACGAGCGAGCGACCCGGCTCGATCATTATTTTGCGGTCGCCATATCCGCGTGCATCGAGTTTCGCCAGCAGCTTTGACCACAGGATATCGGCCTGGGGCGGCTGGTCGCCGTTGTAGTCGATGCCCAACCCGCCGCCCAAATCAATATGCTCAATCTTTGTGCCGGTTGCCTCTATGGATTCGACCAGATCCAGCATGCGGTCCATCGCATCCATGTAAGGAGCTTCCTGCGTGATCTGCGACCCGATGTGGCAATCGATACCGATCACTCGCAGCCCCGACATCGACGCCGCGCGCCGGTAAGCCTCCAAGGCGCGTTCGTGCGCGATGCCGAATTTGCTGCTTTTGAGGCCCGTGGAAATGTAGGGATGGGTCTTGGGGTCCACGTTGGGATTGACGCGGATGCTGACAGGTGCCGATTTTCCAGACGCAATGGCCAACGCGTTGAGCACGTCGAGTTCAGATTCACTTTCGACGTTGAAGCAGGCAATGCCGACTTCGAGCGCCCGGCATATTTCGGCACGGGTTTTTCCAACGCCTGAAAAAATAATGCGCGCGGTCTCAACGCCTGCAGCGATAACCCGCTCTAGTTCGCCACCGGACACGATGTCAAAGTCGCAGCCCGCCGCTGCCAGCAACCGGATCACGCCCAGTGCCGGGTTGGCCTTTACCGAGTAACAGATTTTTGCGCTGCGTCCGGCCAAACCGCGCTGATAGGCCGCCAGTGCCCCCAGAACCGCGGCTTCGGAGTATACAAACAGCGGCGTCCCGTATTGGCGAGCGAGCTCCCGCAGGGGAATCTGCTCCGCGAACAATTCGCCGTCCTTGTATGCGACGTGGGGTCGGCCAGGAAGATTGTCCAATGTCATTGTGCTGGAGGCGATGTAAGCGCGGGGACCGAGGCCGATGCGGCAGACGCTGGGATAGCCGGAGCCATGGTTATGGATGACCGCAAAGTCTGGGGCAGCGTCGCGCGGTGGGCCGCTGCCGGCTCGGTTGGCAGGAACAAGATGCCTTTTTGGCCGCAACCTACGAGACCCAGCGCGCTACCAGCAAGGGCAAACCCACTGACTAGAATTCGATAAATATGCAACATGGTGAAATTGTAATGACCGACCCCGAATTCATGGACCGGGCAGAGTCCGTTCTCAAGACGATCGAGGCGTGTTGCGACCTTATCAACGAGTCCACCGATGCCGATATAGACAATCAGCGGGTCGGTAGCATGGTGACGCTGGTGTTTTCCAATGCCAGCCAGATTGTGGTTAACCTGCAAAAGCCCCTGCACGAAATCTGGTTGGCCTGCAAATCCGGCGGTTACCACTACAAGTTCGATGGCCGGCAGTGGCAGGACACCAAGGGGCAAGGTGAATTTTTTGCCCGGCTCTCCAGCGACGCAAGCGTCCAGTCGGGGCGCGTATTGGTTTTTGGAGACTGATCAGTTTCTGAACAGGTCAAGGATCCTGCGTTTCTCGTCGGCTGGCGGCAATACCTGAGTCTCCACCGATACACTGGCAGTGCCCGACTTGTCGTCGAGCCCCAGACTGCTTACGCCCGCGCCATGCGCGTACTCGTCGTAGAACCATTCACCCCCGGCGTTGACGACACCCCCCGGCGCAGTGTATTGGCTTACCGGCACGCCTTTTAGGGCATGCTCCATGTAGCTGATCCAGACCGGCAGACTTAGTCCACCCCCGGTTTCATTACTGCCCATCTTGCGCGGTGTGTCATAACCGATCCAGGTTACCGCGGTCAGCGTAGGCTGGAAGCCCGCGAACCATGCGTCCATCGAATCGTTGGTGGTGCCTGTTTTGCCGAACAGGTCAGGGCGCTTGAGTGTTGCCTGCGCTCGCGCGGCCGTGCCCGAGCGGGTGACTTCCTGCAACAGGCTGTCCATGATGAAAGCGTTACGCGCATCGATGGCACGCACCGACTCATCGAGAGCCAATGGTTTGTTTTCCATCAAGGTCTTGCCCTTTTGCTCGGTAACTTTGCTGATGAGCCATGGATTGGTGCGGTAACCGCCGTTGGCGAAGACCGAAAAGGCAGTCGCCATCTGCATCGGGGTCACCGAGCCGGCGCCAAGGGCCATGGTGAGATAGGGCAGGTGTTTCTCCTCGTCAAAACCAAACCGGGTGATCCACTCCCGCGCATATTGCGGCCCGATCGACTGGAGAATCCGGATCGACACCATGTTTTTCGATTTGGCCAGTGCCGTACGCATTGTCATGGGACCTTCAAACTTGCCGTCGTAGTTCTTCGGTTCCCACGGCTGTCCCCCGGTGACCCCCGCGTCAAAGAAAAGTGGCGCATCGTTGATCACCGTGGCTGGTGTGAATCCCTTCTCAAGCGCGGCCGAATAGATGAAGGGTTTGAAACTCGATCCCGGCTGGCGCCAGGCCTGGGTCACGTGGTTGAACTTGTTCTTTTCGTAATCGAACCCACCGACCAGCGCCTTGATGGAGCCATCATGTGGGTCCATCGCCACAAAGGCGCCTTCTACCTCAGGGAGTTGGGTTATCTCCCAGGTGTTTTTGACGGTTCGGGCAACCCGAATAATCGCGCCGCGGCGGATCTTGATATTCGGCGGTGCCTTGTCCGCCAAACCGGACTGCGCCGGCCTGAGGCCTTCGCCGCTTATGTCTACCGCCTCAGAATTTTGGCGCATCGCCTTGATGGACTTTGCATTGGCTTCTAGGACCACCGCCGACATCACGTCGCCGTTGTCGGGATGTTCATCCAGCGCGTCGTCGATAGCGTCGTCGATCTCTTGGGGGTCCGTGGGCAGGTCGATGAATTTTTCGGGCCCGCGGTAAATCTGGCGGCGCTCGAAATCCATGAT
>JANYBQ010000357.1 GCA_025360705.1 Betaproteobacteria bacterium
CGCCTTGGAGATGGCCGACATGCCGACCGCGCCGGAGCGTGAGCCGTAAGTGCCCATGCCGAACGGCACCCTGCCGGTGTCGCCTTGCACCACATCGACCGCGTCAACCGCGATGCCGAGCCGCGCCGCCACCACCTGCGCAAATGTGGTCTCGTGCCCTTGACCGTGGCTGTGCGAACCGGTGAACACCGTTACGCTGCCGGTTGGGTGCACACGAATCTCGCCGCATTCAAACAGGCCGGCGCGTGCACCCAGGGCGCCCGCGATATTGCTCGGCGCTATGCCGCAAGCTTCGATATAGCTGGAATAGCCAATGCCGCGCAGCAGGCCTTTCGCCTTGCTGGCGGACACACGCGCGTCGTAACCCGCCACGTCGGCCAAGGCCTGCGCCTTGTCCATACAGGCGTGGTAATCGCCTACGTCGTATTGCAATGCTACCGGCGTCTGGTACGGGAAAGTCGTAATGAAATTACGTTTGCGGATTTCATCCTGTCCCAGGCCCATTTCCCAGCCGGCGCGCGACACCAGACGCTCCAGTAAATAGGTGGCCTCGGGCCGGCCCGCGCCGCGGTACGCATCCACCGGCGCGGTGTTGGTAAACCAGGCGTCCACTTCCACGTAAATCTGCGGCGTGGTGTATTGGCCGGCCAGCAACGTTGCGTACAGGATAGTCGGCACCGCCGTGGCAAACGTGGACAGATACGCGCCCATATTGGCATCGGTATGCACCCGCATGGCGAGGAATTTTCCATCCTTGTCAAGCGCCATTTCGGCATGGCTCACATGGTCGCGGCCGTGTGCATCGCTCAGGAAAGCCTCGCTGCGCTCGGCGGTCCACTTGATGTTGCGGTTGACTTGTCTGGACGCCCAGGTCAGGCACACGTCTTCGGCGTACAGAAAGATCTTGGAACCGAAGCCGCCGCCGACGTCCGGCGCAATCACGCGCACTTTATGTTCGGGCAGGCTCAACACAAAAGCCGTCATCAACAACCGCTCGACGTGCGGATTCTGGTTCGACACATACAGCGTGTATTCATCCGTGCCCCGGTTGTAGCTTCCAATCGCTGCACGCGGCTCAATGGCATTGGGAATCAGCCGGTTGTTCACCAGGTCGAGCTTGGTGACATGCGCGGCTTTGGCAAACGTGGCGTCCACTTGCGCCTTGTCGCCCAGCGCCCACTTGTAGCAATGGTTGTCGGGTGCCTCGGTATGCAGCGCCGTCGCCTTGGCCGCATCGGTCACGCGGACCACGGCCGGCAACACGTCGTAGTCCACCACAACCGCTTCAGCGGCGTTTTTGGCCTGCTCCAGCGTCTCGGCAATCACCATGGCCACATGGTCGCCCACGTAACGCACCTTGCCGATGGCCAGGATCGGATGCATCGGCTCCTTCATGGGTGTGCCATCGGGGTTGTTGATCAACCAGCCACACGGCAGGCCGCCCATTTTTCCCTCGATGTCCTTGCCGGTGAAAATTTCCACCACACCCGGCATTGCCTCGGCGGCGTCCAGGTCGATGCCCTTAACCAAGGCGTGTGCGTGCGGGCTGCGCACGAACACCGCGTAGGTCTGGTTGGCCAGGTTGATGTCGTCGGTGTAATTGCCGGCGCCGGTCAGGAAACGGTAGTCTTCCTTGCGACGCAGCGACTCGCCGATATGTGGCAGCTTGGAGAAATCGGATGCACCCATGTTGTTGCTCCTTACGCCGCGGCCATAGCGGCCTGGCCCTGGACCACGGCGCGTACGATGTTCTGGTAACCGGTGCAGCGGCAGATGTTGCCTTCCAGCAGATCGCGGATTTCGCCCTCCGACGCCTTGGGATGTTTGTTGCACAGGTCCACCGCGCTCATCACCATGCCAGTGGTGCAGTAACCGCATTGCAGGCCATGGCAGTCCTTGAACGCGGCTTGCATCGGGTGCATGGTGCCGTCGGCCTGCGCCAGGCCCTCGATCGTCATGATGTCCGCGCCCGCTACCTGGGCCGCCAGCACATTGCAGGACTTGACCGCGTTGCCGTTCAGGATGACAGTGCAGGCGCCGCACTGCGCGGTGTCGCAACCGACATGGGTGCCGGTCAGCTTGAGATGCTCGCGCAATGCCTGCACCAGCAGGGTGTTGGGCGCGAGTTCGAGGTTTCGCTGTTTTCCGTTGACTTTGAGTGCCACTTGCATGGGTTTTACTCCTGAGTTCGAGATGGATTGGTTACGCCAGCAAATTGTGGAAGGGCAAACCTTCGGCCAACCTAGGGTTAAACCCTAGTCGCCGCGCGACAGTCCTCAGAAATTCTCAAATTGAGACAATACGCCGCGGCACCCATGAACCGCGCCTGGCCGATTGCTGCGATGCGGCCTTGAACCATAATTGGAATGCATAACTGCAGTAGCTCGCTCCGTTCTCCTACGCGCGACGAATCATTTCACTGACTAATGTCTGTGCGGGGCGACCCACAATTCGTTCTCACTTGTATCCATATGGAGGTAGCCATGAAATCCAATATCGCTCTTATTTCCGTTTTCGCCGCTCTCCTTGCAGTTTCGGCTCCGGCAAGCGCCAAAGGCTGCTTGAAGGGCGCTGCCGTAGGCGGGGTTGCCGGGCACGTGGCCGGACACCACGGTTTGATTGGGGGCGCTGTCGGCTGCGTAGTCGGCAGACACCGCGCCAACAAGGCGGCTGAGCAGAAGCCCGGGGACCAGAAACCAGCCTCTCAATCCTGATTGGGCATACGCCACCTGGCAGTACCCGCTACCAATCGAGATCAGGTCCCGCGTTCAGTCCGCCTCCAGTTCTCGCGCGGCTAAAACTTGCAGGCGACTGACTTCAGCACCGGCGACAAATACCACCATCGGAATGCCGACCGATGCAGCGCCACCTCGGCCTATCCGCGTCTTCGGATAGCCATTCCTGCAATTGACCGCGTGCGGGGGTGGCTGGGAAGGTGCAGCGGGATGGCGTCAATTGCACCTCCGTATCGCGACGCGTAAACGTTGCCGGCGAGCATCCATGTCGCGGGCATGGGGGAATCGGATTGCTGGGCCGCCGGGCCGAAGATGCAGGCCGTAACTGAAGATCGGGCCGCCGGCCCACGTAGACGTGGTGTGGGCGACAATATTGAATTGGGGGGTCCACCCACAATTCACGCATCGATCCAACAAGTTCCACCGCCTGCAGCGCCTCCTTGCCACTCCCATGCGACGCATCAGACCGACGACTCGATTGATCCTGCTAGCAGTACCTTTGGCAGCGATCATGACATTGGGTGCGGTGGCAATTCAGATCGTAGTCTTCGGCAATCAGGTCAAGGAATTTTCCGCCGATGCCGCAATCGTTCTAGGGGCCGCTGCATGGGGGAAAAATCCGTCGCCGGTCTACCGTGAACGCATCAACGAAGCTATCTCGCTGTATAAGCTCGGACGCGTTCATTCGATTATTTTCACCGGCGGCACCCGTGAACCAGGTTATCCCTCGGAAGCGGAAGTGGGTCGCCAGTTTTCGGCACGCCACGGCGTGCCCCTGACCGCGATGTTGGTAGATATTGAATCCCGCAACACCTGGCAGAATCTGGAGCGTGCCAAGCTGTTGATGGCATCCGCGGGCATTCACTCAGTTCTGCTTGTAAGCGACCCGCTGCATATGCGCCGCGTTATGACCATGGCCGCTGACCTTGACATTCAAGCCCAACCAGCCCCGACCCCTTCAAGCCGTTTCCGGTCCTGGGAAACCTGGAGCAAATTTCTTTGGCGCGAGACTTGGCTGTATCTGGACTACCTCGCTTTGCGTCATTTCTGAGGAACACTTCTATCAAATCCTCGACTCTTCGCCTGATAGGCGCCGTGCTCGCCTGCAGCCTTGGCGCCGGTGCCTTCGGCGCCGACCTGACTGTATCTGCCGCCGTCAGCCTGACCAACGCGTTTCAGGAACTGGGACCGATGTTTGAAGCAGCCAACCCAGGCACCAAAGTTCAGCTGAACTTCGGCGCATCGGGCGCGTTATTGCAGCAGATCGCCAAGGGGGCCCCGGCGGATGTATTTGCCAGTGCAGATCAGGAGACGATGGATCAGGCGCAGCGTCAGAACCTGATCCAGGTAGCAGGCCGGCGCAATTTCGCGCTCAACGGGCTGGTCATCATCATCTCGAACGGCAGCAGCCACACGCTCAAGGCGCTGGCCGACCTTTCCCATCCCGCTTACCAGCGGATTGCGATCGGGCTGCCGGCCAGCGTGCCGGTGGGCCGTTACACCAAGTCCGTGCTCGAACAGGCAGGGCTCTGGTCCGCCATCGAACCCAAGATGATAGGCGCGCAGAACGTGCGCCAGGCGCTGGACTACACGGCGCGCGGCGAGGTGGACGCCGCTTTCGTCTATGCCACCGATGCCGCGTCGATGCCTGATAAAGTCAAGGTCGCCATGCGGGTGCCGACACGCACGCCCGTGCTCTACCCAATCGCGCCCATAAGCGGCAGCGCCAATCTGGATGCCGCGCAAAAATTTATCACCTTCGTCCAGTCGCCCGCCGCACAAGCCGTGCTGGGCAAATATGGTTTCGGCAAGCCTTAAGCCTGATTCACGGATCATGGCCTGATGCAAGGCGCGTGGGTTCCGCTGCTGCTCACGCTCAAGGTGGCGGGGTGGTCTACGGCGTTGAACCTTCTATTTGGCGTCGGTGTGGGTTTCGGGGTGGCGCGCTGCAGGTTCCCGGGTCGCGAACTGCTCGACGCCATGTTGACGCTACCGATGGTTATGCCCCCCACCGTGCTGGGGTACTACCTGTTGGTGTTGATAGGTAGCCAGGGCCCGCTGGGCGGGTGGTTGAAACAGCAGTTTGGCATCAACCTGATCTTTACGTGGCAAGCGGCGGTGATCGCCGCGACCATCGTCGCGTTTCCGCTGGTCTACAAGGCGGCACGCGCGGCTTTCGAAACGGTCGAGCCACAACTGGAACAGGCGGCGCGGGTACTGGGCATCGGTGAGACCGGCGTGTTTTTCCGCGTTTCGTTGCCACTGGCCTGGCGCGGCATCCTGGCCGGTTTGCTGTTGGCATTTGCGCGCGCGACCGGGGAGTTTGGCGCCACGCTGATGGTGGCCGGCAGCATCGCTGGCAAGACGCAGACGCTTTCCATTGCGGTGTACGAGGCCGTGCAGGCGGGTCAGGACGACACCGCCAACTTTCTGGTGCTGTTGACTTCCGTCACCTGTATCGCGGTGCTGCTGGCGGCCGGCTGGCTGGTGCCTGGACGCGTGCCGAGACCGACATGATGTGGGACTTCGCGCTAGCCAAACATCTGCGGCACGAGGATCGACATTTTGAGCTTCGGATCAGTTGCCGCAGCGACGCACGCAAGCTGGTGTTGTTCGGGCCATCGGGCGCCGGCAAGACACTGACGCTCAAGATGATCGCCGGCCTGCTCAAGCCCGACAGCGGCTACGCGCGGATCGCTGGCGCAACCTTGTTCGACAGCGCCGCCGGTGTCGACCTGTCGCCGCAGGCGCGTCGCCTTGCGTATGTGTTCCAGGACTACGCCCTGTTTCCGCATCTCACGGTGCGCCAGAACATCGCGTTTGCGCTGCGCACCGGCTGGCGCAATCCGCTCCGCAATACGTCACATGCGGCGGTCGAGCGCTGGCTGCAGGCCTTTTCGCTGAAGGCGGTGGAACAGCTATACCCGCATCAACTCTCAGGCGGGCAAAAACAACGTACAGCGCTGGCCCGCGCCCTGGTTGCCCAACCACGGGCTTTGCTGCTGGATGAGCCATTCGCGGCGCTCGACAAGGCACTGCGCCACGGTTTGCGCAGCGAGCTTGCGCAATTACAGGCCGAACTGAAAATTCCGATGTTGCTGATCACCCACGACGAAGACGATATTGCAAACCTGGCCGACGAAGTGGTGCATATCGCGGCTGGAGAAGTCGTGTCCAAAACGGATGCGCCTGAAGCGTCGATCGACGCGCTTCCTGGAAAAAATCAATAGCCTCATGGGGACCGTCAAACGGTCGTTTTCAATCCCTTTTTAAACGCCGCGCGTTTGGACAACTCGATCTTGGCTATAGCGCCGCGGTGGACCTCATCCGGACCATCGACGATACGCACGGTGCGCTGGTGCGCGTAGGCCTCGGCCAGCCAGAAGTCCTGGCTGACGCCAGCCGCGCCGTGCGCCTGAATAGCCCAATCCACCACCTTGCACGACATATTCGGCGCCACCACCTTGATCATCGCGATCTCGGCGCGTGCATCCTTGTTGCCAACGGTGTCCATCTTGTGCGCGGCGTTCAGCGTCAGCAGCCGCGCCTGATCGATCATGCAGCGCGACTCGGCGATACGTTCATGCCAGACCGATTGCTCGGCCAGCGGCTTGCCGAATGCAACCCGTTCCTGCAAGCGGTCGACCATCATTTCCAGCGCGCGTTCGGCCGCGCCGATCGAGCGCATGCAGTGGTGGATGCGCCCCGGCCCGAGGCGGCCCTGGGCGATCTCGAAGCCGCGACCCTCGCCCAGCAAGATGTTGTCGGCGGGCACCCGCACGTTCTCCATCACCACTTCCATGTGGCCATGCGGAGCGTCGTCGTAACCGAATACCGTCAATGCTCGCGACACGGTGACACCCGGTGCATCGCGCGGCACCAGCACCATCGACTGCTGCGCGTGACGCGGCCCGTCCGGGTCGGTCTTGCCCATGACGATAAAGATCGCGCAACGCGGGTTGCCGGCCCCGGACGAAAACCACTTGCGCCCGTTGATGATGTAGTCGCTGCCGTCGCGCTGGATGCTGCACTGGATGTTGGTCGCGTCGGACGATGCCACGGCGGGCTCCGTCATCAAAAAGGCCGAACGTATTTCACCCGCCAGCAGCGGCTCAAGCCAGCGCTGCTTCTGGGAGTCGGTGGCATATCGCTCCAGCGTTTCCATATTGCCGGTATCGGGAGCCGAACAATTGAACGCCTCGCCCGACCAGGACACGCGGCCCATCACCTCGCACAGCGGCGCGTAGTCGAGGTTGGAGATGCCACCCTGGCCTTTGTACGGGTGCGGCAGGAACATGTTCCACAGTCCCACCTCCCGCGCCTTTATCTTGAGTTCGTCGATCAGCTTCAGCGGCTGCCACGGATCGCCGGCCCGGCGCAGGGCATCGAGTTCGGCATGGTGGCGCGCTTCGTTGGGATAGATGTGCTGCTCGAAAAACGTGTTGAGCCGCGCTAGCAGATCCTGGGTTTTGGTTGAGTACGCCGATAACATGATCGCCTCCTGGTTTGAATACAGCAATTGAAGCACCAATAACGCCTGGACGCGGTCGCCTGCGTGACGATATCGCCGCGCGGTGCCGTGCCCGACTCAGAGCGTGAGAGGCAATCGAATGCGCCCGCGCCGCGGTTGCCTCTCACGCTCTCACTCCACCAGAGCGGCGTAGACCAGATTGCGAAATAGCTGGCGGTAATAGGCGCGCTGGTTCGGAGCCTGGATCAGCATGATGGCGAACAGTTCTTGCGACGGATCGACAAAAAAGCTGGTGCCGGCCATGCCGCTCCAGTAGAAAGTGCCGACCGAGCCCGGTACCGGGCTCAGTCCAAGTGCCGTACGCACCGCGAAGCCAAGGCCGAATCCCTCGCCTGCCTCCAGCAAATTGTCGCGTGCGGGAATGCGCCCCAGATGGTCCGTCGTCATGAAGTCCACCGTGCGTGGCCCGAGCAGCCGAACGTTTTCGAGTTGACCCCGGTTCAGCAAACACTGTAAAAAGCGCGCGTAGTCCACTGCGGTGGAAACCAGTCCGCCGCCGCCCGACTCCATGGCGGGTTGACTGCGGATGTCGGACATCGTCATCAACACGCCGCCATCGGGATCGTGACCAAACGGTTCGGCAATGCGCCCGTGCTGTGCCGGTGGCACAAAGAAGCCACTGTCCACCATTCCCAGCGGCGCGAATATCTTTTGCGCCAGGAACACGCCCAGGGTCTGGCCGCTCAATACCTCGACCAGCCGTCCCAATACGTCGGTGGCGCGGCTGTATTCGCCAATGCTGCCGGGCTGGTCCATCAGTGGAAGGGATGCCAGCTCCCGGCTGAAAGCGGCGTTGTCCCGACCGGTCTGCCTGATGTCGATCCGATGTTCGCAATACTGCCGCTGCACCGCTGAAGTGCCCGAAAACTCGTAGGTCAGGCCGGCGGTGTGGCGCAGCAGATCCTGAATCGTCGCGGGCCGCGTTACCGGATGCAGCGTGACCTGTGCGTTGCGCTCTACCGCCACCTGCTGATTGGCGAACTCGGGCAGGTATTGGGCCACTGGGTCGGAAAGCAGAAACCGCCCTTGTTCCATGAGCATCATGGCCGCCACCGACACCAGCGGCTTGGTCATCGAATACAGGCGAAAGATCGTGTCGCGTGCCATCGCGACACCGGTCGCGGGATCCCGCTCGCCCAGGGTTTCGAACAAGGCGATTTTCCCGTGGCGCGCAACGACCAATACCGCGCCGGGCAGGCGCTTGCGGTCGATCTCGGACTGCAATATGCGGACCAGAGACGCACTGCGCTCGGGGCACAACCCAAGTTCCGATGGATGGGTCAAAGCCAGCGCGGTCATATACGGGCTCCGCTAGCGCCGTGCGGTTTCCCGCTCCGCAAAGTAATCGCGCTTATTTGTTCGGCCATGGTGCATCCTTCCTGTATGTACGCGCCAGAATTGGGTCTCGTCGGAGATTGGTGCGGCGTGTTTTCCATTCTAAAACCTGGTCTGACGAGCCCATGGGCACGAACGCAGCCGCCGGTCTTGCCCGAGCTGCGCGAATGCATCGGACTGCAGGCCTGTTTATGGTAAATTTACCCAGAGGCAACTAAATTGAACACGACTACTCGATCCAGACCGCCGGCGCGCGCCTTGGCCTGGCATCGGTCGGCACGGTTCGAGGCGCTCCAATTCATTGTTTTGACGGCCTTTTTGGTAGCGGTTACCGTGCATGGCGCACAGAGCATGGACTATCAATGGAAATGGGAAAAGATACCCAAATACATCTACCGGTCGATCGATGGCGCGGTCATCTGGGGACCCCTGATGAAGGGCGCTTTCGTGACGGTGGAAATCGCCTGGAAAGCGGGCCTGCTGGCCATGGTCATCGGGCTGGTGACCGCCCTGCTGCGCATGTCCGGATCGATCGTTGGCGCCGCTATCGCCTGGATCTACGTCGAGCTGGTAAGGAATACACCGATTCTGGTGCAGATGCTGATCGTCTATTTCATCATTGCCGCGGTGTTGGGCATTCCAAGACAATGGGCAGGCGTTCTATGCCTTGCGTTTTACGAAGGCGCATTTACCGCCGAGATAATCCGCGGCGCGGTCATTGCGGTGCGCAAGGGGCAGCGCGAAGCCAGCCAGAGCCTCGGATTTTCTACCTTCTACATGTACCGCGACATCGTCCTGCCGCAGGCCATTCCGCTCATGCTGCCGCCGCTGGGCGGAATCGTTGTCAATCTGGTCAAACATTCGGCCATCGTGAGTGTCATCGCGGTGTTCGATCTCACTACCCAGGCGCGGACCCTGGTGTCGGATACGTTCATGGCATTTGAAATCTGGCTGACTGCAGCGGCCATGTACCTGGTGATGACGATCACCCTGTCGCTTGGCGTGAACTGGCTGGAACGTCGTTACCGGGCCAGGTGACTGGCATGGTATCCAGAACCCGGCCCACAACCAGGCGACGGACGCGTTGGACCTGGCTCGACCTGACGCTGATCCTGGTCTGCGCATTGATCGTTGGCGGCTTGCTGTGGCGCGCCAGCGCCGTCTTCAGCTACAAATGGAACTGGGCTACGGTGTGGCCGTTCATTTACCGGCTCGACGAGGCATCCGGAAAATGGGTGCCCAACCTGCTCGCCGAAGGTCTTGCGACAACTATTCGGCTGGCGTTGTGGGGCATATTGCTGGCCAGCATCATCGGCACCGTGATGGGCCTGGCGCGCACCAGCAAACGCCTTTTTTTCCGCCTGATTGGCAGCGCCTACGTCATGCTGATCCGCAATATCCCGCCGGTAGTTTTTGTATTTGTGTTCGTGTATTTCATCGCCAGCCAGATCATGCCGGCGCAAGCCATCGGCAATCGCGTGGCGGCCCTGTCGCCGACGTGGCAATGGTGGATCAGCCTGCTGTTCGGAACTCCCAAGCTGATCGACAATTTCCTGCTCGGTCTGGTGTGTCTGTCGGTATTTTCCGGCGCCTACGTCACCGAGATCGTGCGGGCCGGACTGCAGTCGGTGGCCAGGTCCCAGATCGAAGCCGGCGACAGTCTCGGGTTTTCAAAGTGGGACGTCACGCGCTTCGTCGTATTGCCGCAGGCCATGCGCAATGTACTGCCGCCGATGGCTGGCCAGTTGATCCAGCTGATCAAGGACTCTTCGCTGGTATCGCTGGTGTCGATCCAGGAACTTACTTTTATGGCGCAGGACGTCCAGATCACCACCCAGCGGGTGTTTGAGGTGTTCGTGCTGGTGGCGGCGATTTACTTCGTCATCTGTTTCTCGCTGTCGCAGCTCTTCGGCAGCCTGGAGCGGCGCTACGCACGTGTCTATAAATAGGAAGCAAACGGACATGGATCCAGCCATCATCCGGCTCAGCGGCGTCAACAAATGGTTTGGCGATTTGCACGTGTTGCAAGACATCGACCTGGAAGTGGCACGCGGTGAGCGCATGGTTATCTGCGGTCCTTCGGGCTCCGGCAAGTCCACGCTGATCCGCTGCATCAACCGGCTCGAGGAGCACGACGAGGGGGCCATCGTGGTGGATGGCATCGAGCTCAACCAGGACACGACGCACGTTGCGGCAATTCGCCGCGAGGTCGGCATGGTGTTCCAGCATTTCAACCTCTTCCCGCACTTGTCGGTGCTGGAAAACTGCGCATTGCCGCAGATCCGGGCCAGAGGCACGTCGCGGGCACAGGCTGAGGCAAAGGCCATGGAGTATCTGAATCGGGTCCGCATTCCGGAGCAGGCGGCCAAGTTTCCGGCCCAGCTTTCAGGTGGCCAGCAGCAGCGGGTCGCGATCGCGCGTTCTCTATGCATGGAGCCCAAGGTGATGCTGTTCGATGAGCCCACCTCGGCCCTGGACCCGGAAATGATCAAGGAGGTGCTCGACGTGATCATCGATCTGGCCGAGTCGGGCATGACCATGATCTGCGTTACGCACGAGATGGGCTTCGCGAAGAGGGTGGCCAACACCGTGGTGTTCATGGACGCCGGGCGCATCATCGAGAAGGCGCCGCCACAGGAGTTGTTCGCGAATCCGCGGTCGGAGCGGACCAAACTCTTTCTCAGTCAAATTTTGTCGCATTGACGCCGGCGCAATGTCGGTGCCGCACCCAAGGATCTCTTCATGGCACAACACCCTTTTCCCGATGGTTCGGTCGATTGGTCCGGCGACAACCCCGGCATCTACCTCAAGCAGTCAGCCGACGGCCCCTTTACGTCATTGATGGTGTGGTTCCGGATCGCCTGGTCGCCCTATGGAAAGGGACACGCGGTGGTTCTGTTCGAAGATCCGGCGCGCGCCGCCGCATGGCCGGACATCGCGAATTTCTGCATCTGCGACAACGAACCGCTGGCCCGTTACCTGGTGGAGAATTTTTGCAGGAAATTTGGCGTCTTCCGCAATGCAAAGGCCTTTGAGGCCTTGCAATACCTGCCCATGCAAGCGCACTCCGTATCGGGTGACAACCTGGTCTCCAGCGGCGTATCGGTAAGCTCCCCTGGCCTGGCAGTGGATCTGGTCTGGAACCAGCTCGGCCGGCCGTTCGCGGCCGACGTGTTGCCCGATCTGACGGCCACCGGAGCCCACGAGATGTACAGCGTGTTCGTGGAAAGTGCCGACGCATCGATTACGGTAAACGGCCGCCGGTTAAGCGGAAGACCTTATCCGCGGCCGTTCATGGGGCGAACGGCGAGTTCGGCGTTCCTGGCGTTCTCGGAAACCTGGCTCAAGCCGTGACACATACCTTGACAGCCTGCGTTGCGGCCGCGCGTATTCGCGCGGGAGAGCTTACTTCCGAGTCGCTGGTAGGTGCATGCCTGGCGCGTATCGCGGCGCGCGAGGCGGAGGTCGGAGCATGGCAATACCTCGACGCTGACAAAGCCCGCGAACAGGCGCGCGCGGCCGACCGCCGTGCGGCACGCGGCCCATTGCACGGTGTACCGATTGGCGTGAAAGACATCATGGATACCGACGATATGCCCACGACGCTGGGCTCGCCGATCTACGCAAAGCGGCAACCGCAATGGGACGCGGCCTGCGTGGCCGCCGCGCGGGCCGCAGGGGCCATTGTCCTGGGCAAGACCGTCAGTACCGAGTTCGCTTACTTCCAGCCCGGCAAGACGCGCAACCCGCATCATCCCTTGCATACGCCGGGCGGTTCTTCCAGCGGCTCGGCTGCCGCGGTTGCCGACTGCATGGTGCCGCTTGCCTTCGGTTCGCAGACTGCGGCCTCCGTGATCCGGCCGGCCGCGTTCTGCGGCGTCCTCGGGTACAAGGCGAGCCACGGCGAATTCAGCCTCTCCGGCATCCGCCCGTTTGCCGAGTCGCTGGATTCGCTGGGCATGCTGGCGCGTTCCATCGAAGACCTGGCATTGCTCCGTGCGGTTTTGCTGGGTAAACCCGCCACGGCATTGGCGGCGCTGCGTGTTCCACCCAAACTAGGGCTGTGCCGTACTGGGCAATGGGCACTCGCCGATGCCCGTACCCAAGCGGCAGTCGAAGCGTTCGCCACGCGTTGTCGCCAGGCCGGCGCAGTTGTTTCCGAAATCGACTTGCCCGAGCATTTCACTGCGCTGGTCGATGCACACAAGACGATCATGGCGTTTGAGGCGGCCCACAATTACATTTATGAAACCACGCGCTGGGCGGCGCAGCTTAGTGAGGCCTTCCTGGCCTTGACCGAGACCGGACGGCTGGTAGACCAAGCCGCGTACCGCGACGCCCAGCGACAAATTGCGCTTTCCGGCCAGCAACTGCGGTCGATCGCGGGCCACCTTGACGCGCTGATTACGCCGGCCGCCGTGGGCGAGGCTCCGCTGGCCGCCAGCGGGACCGGCGACCCGGTGATGTGCCGCATGTGGACGGCACTCCACCTGCCGGCGCTTTCGGTTCCCTTCGCCAAGGGCGACCATGGACTTCCCCTTGCGGTGCAACTGGTCGCAGCAGTCGGTGCCGATGACTTGCTATTGCAGGTCGGCCATTGGGTCAATACTTACGTACCTACAACATGACAACCACCAGCCAACTTGACTATCAGGTCTTCGACGCGGGAAATATAGCTTTGCAGTCGGGATTGACTTACCGCGGAGTTCAGCTCGCCTACAAGACCTACGGCAACCTAAATGCGCAACGCAGCAACGCCATCGTTTACTGCACACCATTCGGTGCCCACCATAGCGACATCGAATTCATGATCGCGCCAGGTGCCGCGCTGGACCCGACCCAGTACTTCATCATCATCCCGAACATGTTCGGCAACGGCTTGTCGTCCTCGCCGTCGAATACACCGCCTCCATTCGACAAAAACCGCTATCCCAATTTCACCGCCTACGACAACGTCGCGATCCAGCAGCGGCTGGTTGCCGAAGTATTTGGCATAAAAAGGCTGCAGCTCGTCTACGGCTGGTCGATGGGCGGTATCCAGGCCTACCAGTGGGCGGCGCAATTTCCGGACATGGTCGAGCGCATCGGCGTGTCATGCGGCGCGGCGCGTTGTTCGTCGCACAACTTTGTTTTCCTTGAAGGGGTCAAAGCCGCGCTGACGGCCGATGCCCAGTTCCAGGATGGATGGTTCACCGGCAAGCCCGAACGTGGTCTGCGCGCCATGGGACGCGTCTACGCCGGTTGGGCGCTGTCGCAGGCCTTTTACCGGGAGTCGATGTGGCGCTCGATCGGGTTTACATCGCTGGAGGACTTTCTGGTCATGTCCTGGGAAGGCAATTTCCTGCGCCGGGACGCCAACAACCTGCTCGCGCACATCTGGACCTGGCAGCACGCCGACATCAGCGTCAACGACCAATACAGCGGCAACTTCGCACTGGCGCTGTCGTCCATCAAGGCGCGCGCTCTTGTCATGCCCAGTGAAACCGATCTCTATTTCACGGTCGAGGACAACCGGCGCGAGGTGGCGCTGATGCAAAACGCAACATTGGCGCCGATTCCCACCGTGTGGGGGCATCGCGGCGGCAATCCGGCTGGAAACCCGACCGATGCCAGATTTCTGAACGACATGCTGATGAAGCATCTATCGAATTAAAGAGCCTCTATCGACCTAAAGGAGCACGCGATGAACGACGTCACGCAGACGGTCAACCTTCCCTTTTCGGGCTACCACAAGCCCAAGGAGCGCCCGGTGGACGACGAATTGTCCCGCGTGGGGCCGGGCACACCCTGCGGAGAATATCTGCGCCGCTTCTGGCACCCCGTCATGATGTCGCAGCGGGTTGCCGACACGCCCGTCGCCTTGCGCATACTGGGTGAAGACCTGGTCCTGTTCCGCGACCTCTCGGGCGATGTAGGTCTGGTGCACAAACATTGCAGCCATCGCGGCATGTCGCTCGAGTTCGGCATTCCTGCCGTCCACGGCATCCGCTGCGCCTACCACGGCTGGTGTTTCGGGACCAGTGGCCAGCTGCTGGATACCCCTGGCGAGTCCGCCTCCAGCGTACTCAAGCAGCGCCTGTTCCATGGCGCCTATCCGGTCGTGGATTACAAGGGTTTGATTTTTGCGTACATGGGTCCGCCGGAATTGAAACCGGCTTTTCCCGAGCTCGACATGATGGACTTGCCGGGTAACGAAATGCTGCCCTGGCAAATCCACTCGCCCTGCAACTGGCTGCAAATCAGCGAGAACTCGATGGATCCGTTCCACACGCCGTTCCTGCACACGCGGGTTTCGGGCGTGCAGTTCGAAGACGCATGGGGCGAGCTGCCGATCGTCGATTACCACGAACGCGAATATGGATTCTTCTATACCAATGCCCGGCGCAGCGGCGACAACATCTGGGTCCGCATTCACGATCACCTGTTGCCGAACTTCTCGCAGAACGGCGCGCTGTACGAGCGCGGCGAGACCCCGCGTTATTTCGGACGCGCCAGCCTCACGCGCTGGATCGTCCCGATAGACGATACCAACTCCTATGTGATCGCATGGCGCAATCTGAACCAGATGGACGATCCCGAGGGACGGTCGAAACGTACGGAAATCGGCTGGGGATCGGTGGATTTTTATGGCCAGTCGGCCGATCGCCCGGCCGCGCAACGGCAATCGAATCCGGGGGACTGGGACGCCTGGGTCAGCCAGGGGCCGGTCAACAGCCACCAGCGCGAGAATCTCGGCGGGACCGACCAGGGCCTGCGGCTGCTGCGAAACGCACTGCGCAAGGGCATTCGCAATCTGCGCCAAGGCACCGAACCCGTGCGCCCACAGGCGCAAAACGGATTCGTCCCGACTTTCGCGGGAGACACGATCCTGCGCATACCCAGGGGTGCCGGAGACGACCGGGCACTGATTCTCCAGACCTCGCGCAAGATAGCGGACGCGTATATCGAATTCCAGGGTTTGCCCGACGGCGAGCGGCGCAACGCCATTGCACGCGCGCTGGCGCCGCTCAATCAAATATGAGCGGCCGCTGGCATCCGGTGCTCCATGTGTTGCATGGCAAGCAACAATCTTGCATAATTTGAACCAGAGTACGGGGTGTTTTTTGGCTGTCTTTTGGCTGTCTTTTTTGGAGTCTGGACCATGACAAGTTGCACGAATAACCCGCTGCCGCAAGGAGCAACTCCCACCGCTGGGCTAACTGCGGGCCAGGCCGGGGTGACCCGGCGAAAGTTGGTGGTCGGCACCGCCGGCGCTGCGTTGGTGGCACATGCCTCGCTGGTGCACGCGCAAGCCGGCCCGATCAACTTCGTGGCTTTTGGCGGCTCGTATGGGGATGCGGTCAACAAACATCTGGTCAAGGCGTTCGAAAAAGAGTCCGCAATGGCGGTGCAGCAGGGTGTCAACCAGGCATTGGCCCCGCTCAAGATCCAGGTGCTGTCGAAGAACGTGCAATGGGATTTGGTGGAACTCGCTGGCGGCGACTTCCTGACCGGCCTGCGCGATGACCTGTTCGAGCCGATAGACACCAGCATCGTCAAGATGGACAAGGTCCCGGCCTTCGCCCGCCACAAGTTCGGGATCGAATTCGCGCTGTTCCTGTCCGGTATGGGGTACGACCAGCGCAAGGTCTCCGCTGCCGAGGCCCCCAGAACCTGGGCTGAAGCCTGGGATCTCAACCGCTACAAAGGCCCCCGCGGGCTTTCCAAACACGTGTCGGACACACCCACGCTGGAGCTTGCCTTGCTGGCTGCCGGCGTGCCGATCGACAAGCTGTATCCACTCAATGTGGACCTGGCATTCGACAGCCTGAAAAAGCTCGGGATCAAGAACATCCACTGGTTTGACAACAACCAGGAGCCGGTGAACTTTTTGCAACAGGGCCTCGGGCCAATCGCACAGATCGCCAGTGGACGCGTGGCCATTGCCAACAGCAAGGGGGACGGGAAGATCGGATTTGTCTACAACCAGTTGCAGCTCAACGGGGACTACCTCGTCGTGCCCAAAGGGTGCAAAAACAAGGAGGCCGCTTTCAGGCTCATGAACTTCATCGTCAACAACGACGAAGCCGCCGTGAACTGGATGAAGGAAACCACCTACGCGCTCTCCAATGACCGCGCAGTGGCAATGATGCCGCCGGAGATTGCCGCCAAGCTGCCCACCAGTCCCGCGATGCAGGGCAAGTTTTTCCAGAAGAATTTCGAATGGTGGGGCGCGAATGGGCCCGCTGTCACCGTGCGGTTCCAGCAGCTGATCGCTTCATGACGGAGCGCCGCATGTCTACCGTCCAACCGCTGCGACGCCTGACTCCCGCCTGGCAGGACGCGCGGCCCTACGACATGCTGGTGCGCCCGGACGGCATGGTGCACCGCACCTTGTTCACGGACCCGGCCATCTTCGAGCAGGAGATGGGCAAGATATTCGGCGGCACCTGGGTGTTCCTGCTGCATGAGTCGGAGCTTCCCGGTCCGAACGATTTCAAGTGCGTCAACATCGGGCGCCGGCCCGTCATCGTCACCCGCACCGACCAGGGCGAAATACGCGCGCTCATGAACCGCTGCTCGCACCGGGGTACGACCGTATGCATGGAGGCGCAAGGCAACGCCAGGCGCTTTCAGTGCGCTTACCACGGATGGATGTTCAGCAACACCGGGGAGTTGCTGACGGTCACCTTTGCCGAAGGTTATGGCGCCGGCTTCGACAAGACGGCGCACAACCTGGGCCGGTTCCCGCGCATCGAGTCCTACCGCGGCTACGTCTTCGGCTCTCTCAATCCGGATGTTGAACCGCTGCTGGAGTGGCTGGGTCCGACAACGGAGATGATCGACTGGTCGGTCAGCGCCCTCACCACGCCCGGGGCCCGCGTAGTGCGCTCCAGCACCATGGTTTTCAACGCCAACTGGAAGTTGCAGAACGACAACAACGGGGACATGTACCACGTGCCGTTCACGCACCGGTCGATCGCGCAGATGACGGACGAGCGGCACGGCTCCGGCAAGGCGCTGGACCATTTTCGGGGCGACAACACGCCGATGTACGTCAAGTATTACGGGCATGGCCACAAACTCATAGACCAGCGCCCGTCCATCCCGTCGCCATGGGAGCGGGCCCGCCCGGTGCCTGGGCGCGAGACCTATGCCGCTGCCCTTGAAGCCCGATATGGCAGCGAGCAGGCGCGCAAATATCTCGACATGACCGGCCGCGCCGGCATCAACCTGATTCTCTATCCCAACCTGATCATCACCGGCGCGGGCTCGTTCAACGTCTACGAGCCAGTGGCCGTCGACAAGACCATCGTTCATTCCTACGGCGTGGTGCTTGAGGACGCGCCCACGGAAGTGAACGCGCTCAAGAGCCGCTTCCTGGAAGACTTCGCGGGGTTCGGCTACCGCGACGACAACGAGATATTCGAACGCATCCAGCATTCGCTGACCACCATTCCTGAAATGGAGTGGGTCGACTTCAGCAAGGGGCTGGGCACCGACCGGGAAGTCACGGGCGCGGACGGAGCGATCACCGGCGCGGTATCGGACGAGACCGGTATACGTGGCGCCTACACCTACTGGCGGCAACTCATGAACCGGGATGTACACCCGTGTGTTCTCCTGTGAGCTTGCCGGCTGCCGCGACGCCGCGGTCCACCGATCCGGTACTGTATGTGGACGACGCGCGGTATGCGCGGCTCTGGTCGTTGTGGAAACAGGTGTCCACACGGGACGCGGCTGCACAGATCGACCCTGAAGGTGACATCACGCGCCTGTTGTGCCGCGAAGCCCGGCTGATGGATGAGCGGCAATATGACGCCTGGCTTTCCATCTTCGCCAGCGAATGCCTGTATTGGATTCCCCGCAACGCCGAACCCGGCGATCCCCGCATCGAAAGCGGTATCTATCTGGACGACCGTCGCCGCCTGACCGACCGCGTTGCCCTGAGCCGCACCGGTTACCTGCATGCGCAAATACCGGCTTCGCGAACCCGTCGTCAAGTGTCCAACATCGAGTGCTGGA
>JANYBQ010000368.1 GCA_025360705.1 Betaproteobacteria bacterium
CCGGTGTGATACAACTCCGCCTTTACAACAAGGCACAACACCATGATCAAGCGTATAGACACCGGCCCCCGCATGTCGCAGGCCGTCGTTTTCAACAAAACCGTCTACCTTGCCGGCCAGGTCAGCAACAGCGATGCGCCGCCTGACGTATTTATCCAGACCGGACAGGTGCTGGCCAGCATCGACCGCCTGCTGGCTGCGGCCGGCACCGACAAGACACAACTGCTGAGCGCCACCATCTGGCTCACCGACATGGATAGCTTCGCCGACATGAACCGGGCATGGGACGCCTGGGTTGCGCCCGGCTGTGGTCCGGCGCGTGCCACTGTGCAAAGCGCCAAGCTGGCGGCGGCGCAATACAAGGTGGAAATCGGCGTGATTGCCGCGCAGCCCTGAGACTGCCCGGGAGTCGCCAGGCTTAAGCCGCGCGCAACGTCGCCGAGGGCGCGCAGCCGAAGCGTTGTTTGTAGTACGCCGAAAAGCGGCCCATATGCACAAAGCCGTGCTGCAGGGCGATGTCGGTCACCGTAGCCGGGCGCCCTTCGGCGCACGCGGCTTGCAGCGCGGTGCGCACACGTTGCAGCCGAACACCACGCGCATATGCGAGCGGCGACTGGTCGTATCGACGGCGAAAGGCGGCTTCCAGCGTGCGCGGGCTGACGCAGGCTGCTGTTGCGATACGGTCCAGCGTCAGGCTTTCATGCGCGTGGGCCTGGATATAGTCCAGCGCGCGTTGCAGGTGGCGCCCACTTCGGTGCGTATTCAAGGAAGTCTCAGGCACGTCCTCACGCTCGGGCCGCAGCAGGTCGAGTCCAGTCAGCAGAAAACCTTCCATTGCCGCGTAAGCCGCCGGGTGGCGCAACCACTGCGCGCCGTGGCTGTGCAAATTGCGTGTCATGTCGGCCACCGCCTGCCACCAGGCGGCCACCGCCGGGTTGTGGCGCGACTGGGTAAAGCTGAACTGCGGGCGGTCCTTGTTCTGTTGCCGTACCGGCAGTTGCCGGCGCAACACGGCGCTGGGCACCTGCAACATAATCATCGAGCAGTCGCCGCTCCACAACATACAGGTGCGCGCGTGGGGGTGCAGGACGCTCAGCACATTGGAGTCCACCCAGGCTTCCTGGCCGTCGCAGCGCAGGCGCGCGCGCCCCTGCAGCGGCAACTGGATCAGATAAAAGTCGCCGCGTTCACCGGGGTCGATCTCCACCTCGGCCCCGTAACTGAGTACGTTGAGCGACACCTGGCCCAGCCGAATCCGGTTGTGCCGCGCTTCAAAGGCAGGTTCATCGCTGCGCACATCCAGCCGGTGCGGCGACAGGGCGCGGCCGACCAACTCACGCGCCTCTTCCGCCGAGCGCGAGCGGATCAACGGGTAGTTGTCCAGCAGGTGGCGCGGGCCGGCCGGTGCGGCAGGATTAAAGGATTGGGGAGTCATGCATGCAATGCCCGTTGGAGGGTGCACGTGCGGGAGATGAATGTTGGAGAGGCGTTGGTTACAGGAATCAGTTTAGACGTAAAGCTTCTGTTTTTCCGAGAATTTACACCGGCGTGTCCGGCCCACTTGCCCCGACACGCTGACCGTCGTATTTGATGCCATTGGCGCTCGAGCCAATTCCGCGGCCAAGCATGGGTGAGCATGAAGTGCAATGCTGCGCACCGCCGCCGCTACGGATCACTCGCACGGCCTCTTATTTGAGCCGCCGGGCGATAGGCGCATCGAGATAACCATCTCTCACATCGAAGGGCCTGAAAGCAATTGGCTATTTTGCAATGCCCCAAATAAACTCTGCTTGCTTGGAGGGACTACTGAGGGCCCCAGCCCCGCCGCTTCGCGTCAGGCACCCCCGAGGGGGTGCAAGAAAACTTGGGGCGGCCCGGCGTTTTCTGGTGAGCCTTCGCGACCTTCCTCCATTGCCGCTCACGGTTCAAGACAGGAATACTTTGAGTACCTCCACGGCCGCGATACGAGCCCTCGTTCGGGAGGGCGAGATTCATTCATCCGTCTACTGTGACCCTGAAATTTTCCAGCTGGAAATGGATCGACTGTTTCATTCCAGATGGTTATTTCTCGGGCATACGAGGCGTCCTCCAGCGCGACCGGTTTGCCGTCCAGGGTGCGATGCAGCACGATCGCCTCCGAGAGCAGCTTGACCGGCTTGAGGCTGCGCTCGACGTCCGCATACAAGGCCGCCACGTACCAGGCATTTTTCAAGAAGGTTGACATCGCGACGATCTTAACAAGACGAAACTCCGGCCTTGCTGCCAGGCTTCAAGCCAAGACACGATGCTTGTTGACGTTCGGCACCATCCCGGCTTTTTTTGGTGGAGCCCGCAGGGCGAGTCGACGTGTATCCGTGGCGAAATGCAAATGGCCGCGCGCGCAGCCACCGAAACGTTCAATTTGAATGCGGCTTGTCTACCCGGATCGCCGTGGAAAAACCAACAGCTATGAGCGTAGCGCGTGGGCGCATTTCGCTTGGACTCCAGGGGCATCGCCGCGGAGGCGCAGCAGCGCAGGCTTTAAAGCGAGCGGGCTCCTCAAGCGAGGATCGACCCGCGCATGCTCTGTCACGGCACCATTGCAGACCAGTCCTGGGTCTTGAACCAATAGGTATGGCGTTGCTTGAGCCAGTCCTGGTTCTTGGCAATCCATTCGTTGAAAACCTTGATAGCGGCTGGGTTGCCTTTTTTGAACCCCATGCCCTCGAACTCCATCTCACCGAGAGGCTCATTGGTCGGCTTGAACAGCCGTTCAGGGTTCTGCAAGACCTTGAATGTCGGCAGGGGTTCGTTGCCGATCACCGCATGGGCGTTTCCATTGATGACCTCCAGATACGCAACCGCCTGGTCGTCAAACTGGCGCAGAGTCGCCTTGGGCCATTTTTCCTCGATGTACTTACAAGGGGTGGAACCTCTGCGGCACGCAAATGTGATGCTTGCACTGTTGTAGTCTTCCGGCCACTTCAGTTTTGAGGCGATCTGCTTGGAGGCTGCGACGCTCAGGTTCGATTGCGCATAGGACTCGGTAAAGTCAATCTGCTCCCTGCGAGCCGGGGTGACTGTCATGCCACCAATGATGACGTCAAACTTGCCGGCGATCAGTGAAGGGATGATGCCATCCCACGCAGTCGGTATGAGATCAACCTCAACTCCCAGGTCTTTGGCAAGTTTTGCCGACACGTCTATTTCAAAACCAACCCAATTCCCCTGCTTGTCACGCATCGCCCAGGGGACAAAAGTAGCGAAGCCAACGTGCAACCTCCCTCGCTTTTTGATGGTGTCCACCATATTGTCCTGCTGCGCAAAAGCCGGTTGCGATGCTACGATCGTCGCCAGCGAAAGCGCGACAACACCCAAGATGCGTTTGAAATGGTTCATGATCTTTCTCCTAGATGAATGAGGTCCGATCCAGCCTGGATCGGGTTGACTAGAGGCAAGGGTCGTGCCAGCCGAATTGACAAAAGCCCGCACCATGGCGGACAGATCGACATACCACTGCGGTGCGCACCAGACAACTGGTCAGACACTATGTTCAACCACGCCGTCATGACGGTTTCACACTTTGGGTTAGCCAAGCTTGGCTAGTCAACACAAGCAATTCTGCCTTGCGTGAACTGGGCTGCAAATGCGTAATTACCCTGCTTTCCCTTACTCTGCACCGCCGTCGCCAGCGGCGCTGCAACAGGAGTCAGGCCATTTGCTAACAGCATTCATCGAGCACCCCGTACGCGACGGGCATCGGTGCCGAGATTGCGGGCAAAGGGCGTGATGCCAGGAAGCCCAAGGGATCCTGGCTATTCCTTGGTGAAGGCAGGCAGACTGAACACCTGCAGCGGTGGCGGATTTCCTTCAAATCGTTCAATCTCAACTAGGCAGGTTTGCGCCGTGCATCCCTGCGACAGGCGCGAGGCGCCAATATCACGTGTCAGTGTATTGGGGTTGCCATGGCGGTCCAGCGAGTTGCTCTGGCCTGGTACGTCCGGGTCCCACCAGGCACCCGTGCTGAGCTTCACGACCTCGGCTCGCAGGTCCGGGTTGAGCACGGCACCTGCTAGGCACGCTCCGCGTTGGTTGAACACACGCACAACATCGCCGTGGCTGATTCCGCGGCGCGCTGCGTCGTCCGGATGGATATGGATCGGTTCGCGGCCGGCGACCTTGTTCGCAAGGCTGTAGGAGGAGTGGTCTAGCTGGCTGTGCAGCTTGGTAAAGGGTTGGTCGGACAACATGTGCAAAGGGTATTTATTTGTTGCTGGTGAACCGAGCCACTCGGCGGGTTCAAACCAGGTTGGGTGACCCAGGCAGTCGTCATACCCAAAGGACGCGATACGTTCGGAGAACAACTCGATGCGGCCGCTCGGTGTGGACAGGGGGTGGGCTTGCGGGTCGGCACGGAACTGCTCGAGCATCACGACGCCGCGCTCACTGGCAGGCAGGCGAACACCGCCGCTGGCCCAGAAGTTGTTGAACGCGGGCAATTCCACACCGGCTGCCAACACAGCTTTTGACGAATGGCCATACAGGTGTTCAAGCCACTGCATGGTGTCGCGGCCTTCGGTGAAGGCTTCCCTCAGGCCCAGCCCGGACGTCAGATCCGCGAAGATGGTGTAGTCGTCTCGCGACTCTCCCACCGGGGCCATGACCTGCTTCATGGCTATCAGCAAAGGGTCGCGCGCTCCGTGCCCGATGTCATTGCGCTCTAGCGTACAGGTGGCCGGAAGGACAATGTCGGCCATGCGTGCATTGGCGTTCCAGGTTTGTTCGTGCACCACGACCGTGTCGGGCCGGGCCCAGGCCTGCGCAAGACGGTTTAGGTCCTGGTGGTGGTGGAACGGATTGCCGCCGGCCCAGTAGACCAGGCGGATATGCGGGTAGCGGTGGCTTGCGCCGTTGTAGTCGAAACTTGCGCCGGGCGAGAGCAGCATGTCGGTAACACGCGCCACTGGAATGAAAGCCTTGACTGGGTTCTGGCCCTGCGGCAGAGTGGGGCCGGGCAGCAGCCGGTGGGGGCTGCCGACGTTGTTGATGGGGCCGTAGGCCACGCCAAATCCACCTCCGGGCAATCCGACTTGTCCGAGCACCGATGCCAACCCGACCGCCGACCAGAAAGCTTGCTCGCCATGGTCTGCGCGCTGTAGCGACCATGCCACGTTGACCATGCTGCGTGCCTCGGACATTTGCCGGGCCAGTTCGCGCAGCCGCCGCGCGGACACATCGGCGATCGGCGCTGCCCAGTCGGCATTCTTGATAACACCATCGTCCTTGCCCAGCAGGTAGTCGCGCCAACGCTCGAACCCGACGCAATAGCGGGCCAGAAAGTCCTCATCGTGGTGGCCCGAAAGGATGGTCTCGGTGGCCAGCGCGAGCATCACGGAAACATCGGTATTGGGCCGGATCGGAATCCATTCCAGGGAGTCGGATGGCACCTGCAAGTCGCTGCGCACCGGGCTGAAGTTGACAAAGCGGCACCCCGCTTGAGCCATGTTGGCGAGCCCTTTGCCGACCCGGTGTTCGGAGGCCGAGCCGGTTCCTACCTGCGAATTCTTGGCCGGCACGCCACCAAAGCTGACAAACATCCGTGTGTGCGCGGCCAGTACATCCCAGCTATGGTGCTGGTCCAGCAGCTGGTCCACGGTGGCCACCACATGGGGCATCAAGACTCGGCCCGCGCCCAGGCTGTAACTGTCGACAT
The DNA here is from genome assembly GCA_025360705.1 of Betaproteobacteria bacterium. Taxonomy (GTDB): domain Bacteria; phylum Pseudomonadota; class Gammaproteobacteria; order Burkholderiales; family Burkholderiaceae_C; genus CAISIP01. The sequence continues at coordinate 5,693 of JANYBQ010000368.1, forward strand.
GGCGTACATAACCGCCCAGCGTGTTCAGGAAGCGGTGAATCTGGCTCTGGGCATGGTGGAAGCGACCGGCGCTGGCCCAACCGTACGAGCCGCCGAAGATGGCTTCATTGCCGTGGGTTGCAATGACCCGCCTCAATTCACCGCCTGCCAGGTCGAGGGCGCGCTCCCAGC
>JANYBQ010000399.1 GCA_025360705.1 Betaproteobacteria bacterium
ACGTTATAGCCATCGACGGCGCGCAGTCCAAGTTGGACTGTCTGACCTGGCTTGGCGCCAGCCGCTTCGAGTACGGTGCTTATCAACGGCCCCGACAGGGAATGTCGCTTCGCGTCGTATTCCAGGGTCGGTTTAATTGTCACATACGGCATCCGACGCAGCGAGGGCGCGTCAAAGGCAAACGCCTTTTCAAACTGTATGCCATGTTTTGCCATCATTTGATCCAGCGCGGGATCAAGCGGTCCACGGTTTGTCCTGCTGAGCGAGCCGCTTATGGTGAGAAGCGCCGGGCCAGCACTGGCAGTGCCCGCTGCCAGTGAGGGAGCAGCCGGCAGCATGCCGACAAGAGCGGCGCGTGTTAAAAAAACGCGTTTGTTCATTTACGATTCCATTTCCTTTGGCCGGACAGTACGCCCAAGCTGAATCCTGGCGCACGGCCATTGTGAGCGCAACTGTGACCTTGCCCCTGTTTTCCGCACTCCATAGACAGTCCCTTGCGCGGATTCCGTGGCTGGCCAACGGGCTATTGCAAGGCCCGGCTGCCATGTCGGCTACGCCGATCCGAATGGAAGAGCTACCCCGGTGCAGGGAGGCCGTTTGAACCACGGCATGCGTGCGCATCGGTGAGCACGTCGCCACCAAGCCGAAAGCGCTGTCGAAGTGCATCGCGTCGGCCAGAGGGACGTGGTCGTGCACCCGCAGGTCGCGCTTGAACCAGACCCGCGCGGCCGGCGCCGTCATCTCACTTCACCAAAGGCCGCACGGTGGTGAAGCCGCCGTCCACCGCGATCACCTGACCGGTCAGGCGGGCGGCACCCTTGCCGAGCAACCAGGCCATCACGTCGGCCACCTGTGCGGCCGTTTGCACTCCGCCCAGCGGGTACTGGCGCGCGGCGCCCTCGCGCATGGCGGGCATCATCAGCATGCCGGCCGTCATCGGCGTGTCGGTCATGCCAGGGGCCACGGCGTTGAAGCGCACGCCCTGCGTTGCATAGGTGGCCGCTGCGCTGCGCACCAACCCTTCGACGCCGCCTTTGGCCGCAGCAATGGCTTCGTGGTTCGCTACGCCGATACGCGCCACCACCGAACTGGCGAACACCGCTGCGCCGGATCGGCCCTGCAGTGCCGCAATCCAGGCCTGCAACATGAATACCGCACTGTCGAGATTGACGCGCATCACCTCCCGATAAGCCTCCAGGCGGGTGCGGTGCAGCGGCGCTATCAAGGTGCTTCCTACGCAGTGGGCCAGCAGCGTGGGCGCAGCGCCAAGTGCCTCCTGGCACATAGAAATAGCCAACGCGGCACCTTCCGGGGTGGTGGTGTCGGCAGCGATACGGACGGCGGCTTCGACGTCGGCCAGGCGGCTGGCGTCGCGCCCGACTGCGGCAACGTGGCAGCCTTGGGCATGCAAAAGGCTGCACAGGGCGCGGCCGATGCCGCCGCTGGCACCGGTGATGAGGGCGATCGAAGTCATGGTGGGTGTTCCGGAGGTGAAGAGTTTGGGATTAGCGGGGCCGGCTGGGGCGCTTCGGCCGCGACGCCCAGCGCTGCAACAACGGCCGCCAGCGCAGGAAAAGCCGGTAGATGCGCTCCATCGCCCAGCTTGCGCCCGGCAGACGGCCGACCCAAGCCAACCAGCGCCAGCCCGGCAGCGCGGCCCACAGCGCCAGGAACGCCTGTGCGCCGCTGATCAGTTGGCCGTCGCGGTTGCGCACGTGAAAGCGCGCCAACAGTTGCTCGCGCGTGGTGCCCGGCGGCAGCGGCTGCGCTGCGTCGCTGATATCCGCAAAACACACCGGAGCGATCGGTCGCAGGCCACGATAAAAACCGATCTCGCGGCGGCACAGCGGGCATGCGCCGTCGTACAGCACGGTCAGTGGCGGCGCCTGGTTGGCGGGTTGCGCCCCGGACTCGCCGAAGGGTCGGGTCCTCATGCAGGCACCTGGTTGACCGCCAGCAGGTCCGCGGCAGAGTCCAGGCCGCGCGAGGCACGGGCCCACCATTTTGAGAAGGAGTCGCATTGCCTGTCGACGGGCGGAAACAAACTAGAGGTCGCCTTGCATTCGGCCCAGTGCGCCAACCACGGCGCGAGGTGCGGTTCATCGACGCTGCGCACGCTGCGGGCGCCGTCCAGTGCGGCACCGATGGTGGCCGCGTCACCGTGCCAGCGCTGGCCCGCGAGTTCGGCCATGCGGGAGCCGACGAAGCGCCAGCGCCGTTCGCTCCACGGCCAGTCGCGGTGGAAGTCGGCTAAGAAAATACCGATCACCACCGTGTCGGATGGCAACGCGGCCGGCCGTGCGCCCAGAGTCCATGGGTGGACGAGCCAGACGTCGCGGCTGGCCACGGTAGCGGTGTCGGGCGCGGTCAAACCCAGGTCGTCAGGCGGTTCGGCGCAAAGGCGTGGCTCCACCGACGATGCGCGGCCGGACGGCGCTCCGTGCGCGAGCCGGAGCGCTGGTGCCGGCTCGCGCGCGATGCGGTCAAGTGCCTCGTAAGACGTGTCGATCACGCTGCCGGCGCTGTGCCACGCCGTGGGCGCATAACGGGCCACATTGTCGGCGTTGAAGAAATAGGGTTTGGTACTGCCAGTGCCCGCCACCCATTGCCAACTGAGGTGGTTACTGGCCAGGTCATCGTCGAGCAGGTGACCGTAGAGCCAGTCGGCGCCGGCGCGCCAATGCACCTTGCGCA
>JANYBQ010000400.1 GCA_025360705.1 Betaproteobacteria bacterium
TGTCCGACATAACCGCCCACTGGGTTGCCTTGCACGAAGCATTGGGTCTTGGTGCGCCCGTGCGCGACGACGCGCACTATGAACAGCTGCTGGAGGTTGCCGAGAATCTTATGGAAAACACCACGTCTCTCGATGCGAGTCCACTGGCTGGCTTGGCCGAATTGCTCGGCGACCGAATTCGCGAATACGAAGACCGCGTCCACCCACGGCCGGACAAGAGCACGCCCGCAACCCGCTTGGCATTCTTGATGGAGCAGCACGGTCTGCGACAGTCTGACCTGCCCGAGGTGGGGGCTCAAAGCGTGGTGTCTGCGGTGTTATCGGGTAAGCGGGAGCTGAACCTGCGACAGACACAGGCGCTGGCTCGGCGGTTTGACGTGCCGATGGACGCGCTGACCGCTTGACTGACCGCGATCGCATGTCGTGATCGGGATATCGGGGGCTTTTTGGTCTTCATGGCGCACTGCCAGGCGCCAGCATACGCGGCAAGGCTCTGATGCTTCTTCGCATTTGCCTCTTTGGCGCGCCAGACGTCTTGCATCACCGGGTCGGCGTTTTTCATTTCTGTCCTTCCAAAACCGATCAGGAGTGAGGATCGCCTACCCTATCGCCTCGTTGATCGCCTTTCGCAGCGTCTTCAGGTCGGGCGTCAATAAATGACCCATGACACGGAGGACAAGCCCTTGCTCAATGGTGGTGAAAACGGGTTTGAATACGGAAGGCCTGATGAGCCCGGCACCCTGCCAGTCCGCAACCATGGCTTCGCCTACCGATAACGGCTGGCGCGCCTGGCTGGTTATCGCCATGATCACGATGTCGCGCCGGCTGGCGTTGTACTTTTGGCTGGAGACGACGACGGCCGGGCGCTTCTTGATGCCAGACTGGTCCGTGAACGGAAAAGGCACCAGCACCACGTCGCCGAAGCTGGACTTTGTGGTCACGACCATGGTTCAGATCCGGTCGTAAACCGCATCCTCGTCGTTGTCCCATACCTGCGCGAAACTCGGCTCGCTGGCCCGCATGGCGGCGTGCGTAATGCGTTGTTCGTCCTCGCGGGCACGCAGAAAGTCGACGAAATCTTCCACCTCAGCCATGCGCTGCGGAGGAAGCTGCTTGATCTTCTCAATCAACACTTGCTCGGTTGCTGTCATTGGGTTGGCTCCATGAATACTGCATTTTGCCGCTGAGCTGAAATCAGCTTCTTGACCACGTCGCCTGCGATTGCTATCGTTTCCTGAATGGTGCGTCCCTGGGCGATCAAGACTTGCACCTCGTCACTGGTGGCCAAGTACAGCCCTTCAGGCAACTTCTCAATGTGCAACTGGATCACGTGTTCCATGGAGGAGCTCGATGGTGGAGGGAGAAGCGTCGAGTTTACCGCCGCCACCAACGCCCCGTGCACATCTCGCGCATGGGTGTTTTCCTCAGTAGCTTGTCAGGTCTTTAGCCGGCCTCGACCTTTGCGTAGTAGCTGTCAAGCGTGCGCTTCCAGGCCGGGCGCGCAAAGCAGCGGTCGCGATAGCCGGCCACGCGGGGGTAAGGCTTTATCAGGCTCTCGTCCTTGGCCATGGTGAGCACGTGCGCCATCAGAATGTCGGCCACGGTGAAGCTGTCCGTCGCCACATATTCGCGGCCGTCGAGCCAACGCTCCAGATTGCCCAGGTGGCGATTGGCCCAGGCGACCGTGTTGTCGCGGTGCTTGGTGGGACCATCCTCTTTTTTCGCCCAGTCGATGAGCATCAGGCTCAGCAGGGGCAGTTCGACGGAGTTCATGGCGGCAAAACACCAGCGCAGCACCTGCGCCTCGCCGGCGGGGTCGCTCGGGATCAGCTTGCCGGCCTTCTTCGCCAGATAGATCAGACAAGCGGCGGACTCGGACAGCACCAGGCCATCGTCATCGATCGCCGGGATTTGCTCAAAGGGGCTGAGCCTGCGATACGCGTCGGTGTTCAAGTCGTGTGCGGGATGGTCCATCCCTATCAGCTCGAAGGGCAGTTGCATCTCTTCGAGCGCCCAAAGCACGCGCAGATCGCGCGTGTTGCCCCTGGCGATGGCGTTGACCTTTGAAAAGGTGTAGACCTTCAGCATGTTGCTTCCCTTCGTGTTCGGGCTGAAATTCGTCAATCTCGAAACTGCCTGATCCCGCAAGCCAGGTTGCTACCCCCCAGTCGGCGAAACGATCCTTCTGCACTGTTCAATCGCGGCATCGGCAAGCGCTTGCGCCGTTGCAGGCAACGGGTGGCCGACTGTATGCGGCGTGATGCCAAGGCGCTCGAGCATTGCAACGTCCGTCCCGCTCCGC
>JANYBQ010000410.1 GCA_025360705.1 Betaproteobacteria bacterium
TGGCGCAGCGTAGCCAGCGACGCGCCCAGTTGCGTACCGCCGGCAAAGTCTTCTATCGCCAGGCTGGCCGCAGCCAGCATCTGGTCGGTGTCGGCAATCCGCATGGCGGGGGTCAGGTCGGTCAGCCGGGTGCCGAAAGCAAATACGTCGCGCTGGCGCAAGCCGTGTGTGGCAGCGTGAAGAAAGGCCAGCAACAAGCGCGCATACCGCTCCATGGAACCGGACACATCCACCAGCACCAGCAGTGGTAACGGCTGGTGCCGCCGCTGCAACCGTGGCAAATGCAGCAGCTCGCCACCGGTACGCGCGGCATGGTGCATAACCCCCGGCCAGTGCATCCGCGCACCGCGCGTACCCGGGCGCACACGGCGTGCGGCGAACTTGGGCATCGGCAGGCGGATGTCACGTGCCAGCCGCTCGACCAGGCGATATTCGCTGCCCGACAAGGCATTGAAGTCGGCGTGTTTCAGGCGCGCCAGATCGCTGGCGGTCATCGCCGCGTCGAAGTCCACTTGCCGGTCCTGCGGCTTTTGTTCGCCGGGGCGGGCCGGGGCCTTTTGCGGCGCCAGCGCCTCGCGCACACGCGGGCGGCGTTTGCTGGGTTCGGCCTTGCCTTCGGCGCTGGACAACATCTGCGCCAGCAATTTGTTGGCGAGCGCCGGGTCGCGAAAGAATGCGTCGAACAGTTCGCGGAAAACGAATCGGTCCTGCTCGCGGCTGACCATCACGGCCTCACAGGCGGCGCTGACGTCCTCGCGGGCTCCCAAGCCCACCGCCAGCGTGGCCTGCGCCGCCAACGCCATCCGTGCGCTGTCCACCTGCACGCCGGCACGGCGCAACGCGCGTCCAAAGCCAGTCAGGTTGTCGGCGAACTTGCCGACACGGGCGTCACCTAGTTGCATCTTCGGGTAGCAAAAGTTGCGCGCTGAGGTCAGTCGTCAACGCCGCCACGTCTTCGCGCTGTTTGAACAAAATGCCGGCCGTGTCGGCCACCACTTCGGGGTCCAGCACCAGGGTGTCCAGCGCGACCAGCGCCTTGGCCCATTCCACGCTCTCGGCAATGCCCGGAACGCGTTGGAACGAGGCGGCGAACGGCACGCTGCGCAAGCGGCCGACGAAAGCCGCCACCTGCGCCGAGAGATCCTGCGACGCCTGTGGCACCCGCGCACGCACGATCGCCAGTTCGCGCGCGCGGTCCGGGTATCGAGCCAGTGGTAGAGGCAACGGCGCTTCACGGCATCGTTGAGTTCACGGGTGCGGTTGCTGGTGAGAATGGTGACCGGCGCGGCGATAGCGCGCACCGTGCCCATCTCCGGAATGCTGACCTGGTATTCGCCCAGATACTCCAGCAAGAAGGCCTCAAAGGGCTCGTCGGCGCGATCCACCTCATCGATCAACAACACCGCCCCGGGCGCGGGAGTTTGCAGCGCCTGTAGCAGCGGGCGGCGGATCAGATAACGCTCCTGATACACCTCCTGCTCGACACTGGCAGCGCTGCTGCCGTGTTGCAGTTCAGTGGCACGCATATGCAGCAGCTGCGCGGCATAGTTCCACTCGTAAAGCGCTTCGCGTTGCTCCAGACCGTCGTAACACTGCAGGCGCAACATGGTGCGCTGCAAGGCCAGGCCCAAAGCCTTGGCGAGCTCGGTTTTACCGACACCGGGCTCGCCTTCCAGCAGCAGCGGCCGTTCAAGTTTAAGCGCCAGAAAGACTGCTGTTGCCAGCCGCCGATCCGCGAAGTAGCCCGCGCCTTGCAGCGCCTGAACCACGGCATCTATATCGGCAAAGGAGGAGGAGCTATTGGAGGTAGTCATAGAAAACGCGATTCGGTGAATATCCCTGCAACCAGCGCGCCATGCCGCAACCAAAACCGGGTCCAAGGCGCAAACTTAAAGTTGCGCGCCAGATAACGCGCGGGAAGATCGCAGCATGGTAGCTGTAGCGAAAAAGCCCCGCTGGCGGGGCTTTTATCGTCGCCTGCGGTTGGCTTATCCCAGGGCCTTGGCCACCGCGCGCTGGGTCTGCACGCCAATCAGGTTGGCGCGGTACGCGGCGGACGCGTGAATATCGCTATTCAGGTCGCTCGCGTCGATCTTGACGGCAGCCGCGGCTTCGGGCGTAAAGCTTTTGGTCAACGCGTCTTCCAGCCCTTTGTGACGCGCCACGCCGTTGCCGGCGCCGGTTACGGCCACGCGCACACCGGCGTCGGTCTGCGCCACGAACACGCCCACCAAAGCAAAGCGTGACGCCTGTTGTTTGAACTTTGCATAGGCCGCGCGTTTCGGAATCGGGAAACTGATTGCAGTGATGAGTTCACCGTCTTTAAGCGCGGTGGAAAACATGCCGGTGAAGAACGCGTCGGCCTCGATCTTGCGTTGCGTGGTGTGCACCGTTGCGCCCAGCGCCAGCACGGCACTGGGGTAACACGCCGCCGGATCGTTGTTGGCGACCGAACCGCCGAGCGTGCCCATGGTGCGCACCTGGCGGTCGCCAATATGGCCGGCCAAATCGGCCAACGCGGGAATTGCCGCTTTGACGTCGGCACTGTCGGCTACGGCGGCGTGGCGCGCCATGGCGCCAATCACGAGGTTGTTGCCCTCGCGCTTTATGCCGGCAAGTTCCGCAATGCCGCCCAGGTCGGCCAATTGTTCGGGGCTGGACAGGCGCAGCTTCATCGATGCCAATAAGGTCTGGCCGCCGGCCAGCACCTTGGCCCCGGCAGCGGCCAGTTTGGCGGCATCGGCCGTGGTTGAAGGGCGCTCGAAGGTAAATGCATACATGTTGGGGCTCCTTTAATTTGAGAGTTTCGAATTTCGCTACATCGTTTTACGGTTTCGCTGCCTGGATGGCTTCCCACACGCGGCTGGGCGATGCGGGCATGTCGAAATCTTTCACGCCCAAACCTCTCAACGCGTCGAGGACCGCGTTGATGACGGCCGGCGGTGAGCCGATGGCGCCGGCCTCGCCGCAGCCCTTGGTTCCGAGCGGGTTGTGGGTACACGGCGTACAGACGGTGTCGAGTTTGAATTGGGGAAAGTCGCCAGCGCGCGGCATCGCGTAGTCCATCATGCTACCGGTCAGCAACTGGCCGGAATCCGGGTCGTAGACGCAGTTTTCCATCAGCGCCTGGCCAATACCTTGCACCAGCCCGCCATGCACCTGACCTTCCACGATCATCGGATTGATGATGGTGCCGAAGTCGTCCACGGCGGTAAAGCGATCCACGCGGGTGGTGCCGGTCGCCGGATCGATTTCTACCTCGCAGATGTAGGTGCCGGCCGGGAAGGTGAAGTTGGTCGGGTCGTAAAACGCGGTCTCGTTAAGGCCAGGCTCGAGCTTGTCCAGCGGATAGTTGTGCGGCACGTACGCGGTCAACGCCACCTGGCCAAAAGTCACCTTCTTGTCGGTGCCCTTGATCGTGAATTCACCGTTGGCGAACTCCACATCGACATCGCTGGCCTCCATCAGATGCGCGGCAATTTTTTTCGCCTTGGTCTCAATCTTGTCGAGCGCTTTCATGATGGCAGCGCCGCCCACCGAAATCGAGCGTGAGCCGTAAGTGCCCATACCGAACGGTACCCTGCCGGTGTCGCCGTGCACCACATCCACCGCGTCCACCGCGATGCCGAGCCGCGCCGCCACCACCTGCGCAAATGTGGTCTCGTGCCCTTG
>JANYBQ010000448.1 GCA_025360705.1 Betaproteobacteria bacterium
CGCGCCTTTGCCTTCACGGCGGTCGCGTCCCACTTTTCGCTGACACCGCTGTCGAGGCCCTTGCGAACCTCGCTTCGCAACCCGTCAAGCTTCACTTGTCGAAGGCGATCCTGCTCGTCCATGAGGCGAAGAGCTTCGCGAACGACCTCGCTGGCAGAGGTGTACATGCCGGAGTTCACTTTGGAGCGTACAAGTGCCTCCAGTTGGGGGGTGAGGTTCACGTTCATTCCCATGACTTGTTCCTCTTAAAGAAGAAAACGACTTTATCAGAAGATGTCAAGGCTTGACATCGAAGAGCGCACCGATCCCTGATTGGTGGCGGGCGACGTCTTCTGCCAAATTGGGTTTGAAAGTCAGGAAGCGGGGCGCGGAACCGGTTGATGCTTTCGCGAGCTGCTGAGGCCAGGGTGGGCAGCTCCGCGAATGTCCTCCGTCGTCGGCCTATGGCCGCCTACTCCTCCTTGATTTCGCTGCGCCACCCAACCTGACCTCATCGGCGGCGAGTGGTGTTGGTTAGCGACGGCGGAACGTCGAAGCTAAACGGCGGCTCGCTTGCGGGCCGCCCGCTTTGAGCGACCCGTTATACGCGCCGTTTGCTCCGTTAGCGCCAGAAGCCCTAGAAGCGCCTCATTCACCGCCTCGGCTGTGGGAAATGATTTCGCAACCTTTTCATCCAGCAGAACAAGGTTGCTTCCCTTCGACACCCGTTCGAAGTATTTGCCACGAACGCCCTGGCCCAAATCTTCGCGCCGATACTCGGCCCGCATTTCGTCTTTAGCTTTGCTCATATATACCTCGCTCATGTCGAGTTGCCCTACGGGCGCTAATGATTCTGATAACGCGGCCCCGCTCGGCGGAAACCACCGCAAGCAGACGCCCGACTGCGAGAAACCGAAAGTCAGCAACCGCTGCTCGCCCACAGAATGATCGGGATCGTCAAAAGTGTACGCCAGAGGGTCGGAAAACACAGACGCAGCCTCTTCAAACGGCACGCCATGCTTGCGCAAGTTTGCCACCGCCTTGACCTCGTCCCATTCAAATCGCTGTGCCACGGGCAATCCGATTTATGAGTATGGCCGAGTCTCTGCGGTCGAGAGCGAAGATTCAACACACTATCAGACGCATCATCTGCTAGTCGTTCTTGCGCCACTTCGAGTACGGCTACAACCCGCTTGCAGGCCCCCCAGGGAAAGTCCTTCCAAAATTCTTCCCGAGAAGAACGTCCCGCAAGGTATGCAAAATGTTCTTGACCAGCACTCGAATACCAGTGAAGCACGGCACCGCTCATGGTCTCAGGGTCGTGCTTGACAATGGATGCATCCCGCCTTGGATGCGAACCAGTGGCTTTATCCAATTTCAACTTTCTGGCAGATTCCGTTTAGCGGGCATATTCGACCGTCTCTGACTTCGCCGCAAAGTGGACGTTGTTCACTGCACCATCTCTCTCCGATATTAAATGCCGGGTCATCAAGCTTTCCTGGGAAGTCTGGGCAAAGCTCCTTGGCTTTATCGATCACCAGTCTTTTGGTACGTCTGCCCCCATCGTTCACAAGACCCGTTCGGCGAAACACCCGCTCAACGTGCCGATCCACAGCAACGTCGATTTTGTTCCATTGCGTGAGATGAACGCCGAACGAGGTTCCGAGAAGGCGAATCATCATGTTTCCGATCTTCTGACTGATTCCGTCGAACTCTTCCAGCCTCGACATGACCTCAGGGGCAGACGAGCGATCAGGCCAAATGTTCGCGGCAGAGCCGCCGTATTGAACAACAAGCCTTTTGCAGGCCGAAAGAACCTTTCGGGTCAGTATTGAATTGAACCGATGTAAGGCTTTTCCTTGTCCGCCCCCATGAACATGTGCGTACAGATCATCAAATTCCATGTCCGCAATGACCAAAATGTCAAGGTGCCCAAGTCGCTGCTTCAATTTGAACGGGGCTTCCCAAGCTTTGCGGAACGGGATCTGATAGTCAAATATAGAGCCGATCAAGAACGCATTTGGATCATCCAAAACCAACTTCGCTACCTCTCGCGATAGGCCCCACGAGTCAAGGTGCGTCGCCTTCTCGTTCTTGTGAGAGAAGTCAGGCGGGGATATGAAGGCGAGCATCTCCTGAACAATTTGTCCGTGATAACCTGAATCGTTAGAGCCCATCAAGATTTCTCTCCTCTGAGGCAGTTGCCGCGATGTTTGAATGGCAAAGCCCAAAGTTTCAATTTCACTGGCCTAAGCGGCTTCCAGAGACCCAGTGAATGATGGGTTGCGCCTCGGTTCCAGCTTGGGATTGAGTGCATCACGGCAGCGTCACCGGCCACCGATATTTGATAACGGCAGTGAAAATGCGGGTCCACTCAGCGAGACGATCAATGTCCTTTTTAGGGCGTGACGGAACGTTTGCCGCGCAGCCCCAGAAGCCATCGCCTGGCTCTCTTGTTTCTTGCAAGACAACAAGGGCAGACAGCGCCGGAGCACCGACAGACACCAGCAAACTATTGAGTTCGCCAAGAGGTGCCTCCCAAGTGCCATGTGGCTCAAGCCAATCGCCAGTTCGAGAGTGGTAATCGAGGGACAATTGCTTATAGGTTTGAGGCTTTCCCGCCATCGCCCATTGGCGAAGCACGGCGTATACGTGCCCGACGTCTGGTTTCATATCGCTTCCAATCGAGTAACGTGGAATTCAGCAATATGGCCGCGACAACTGACAGAAGGCCCGCCTGAAATACGGGCTCTGTTGAATTTACGATTCCATTCGAAGGTCATAACGGCTCCGGAAAATCCAGCATGTTGATTTCCTGCTGAATGCCACGTCTGCGTGTGCAACCCAGCGCAGAGAGTCAGCGCACTATAGTCCAACTATGTATTATCGAGCATGGGTGCGTCGTTGATTCTGGAGGGCGTTAGCTTGCTGCGGCGGATCACTCACCACGCTTGCAAGATCGGGCCGGTGGGGCACTCGGCGCAGCGGCATAAAGGGGGAGGCCGAAGGCCGGAGGACAGCCGCAGAGCCGATTGCCCTGCCGGCCTGATCCGCCAGCCAACTAGCGTGTGAATCAGTCGTGACTCTATTCTCTCGCTGGAAAATCCGAATCAGTCCCCGGCCGCGCTGAGCCAGTGAAACAGGTAGTCCGCAAAACTGCGGCGCACCGTCAGTTCGTAGTGCGTGCCGACCGTCAGGCACAGCAGCGTCGCGTTGGCCTTGGCAACATGGCTTTGGGCCAGAGACCCGGTCGGGAAAGCACGCAGATGCAAGTCCAGTGGGCAACCTCGCGCCAGCAGCTCGGCAGCTCCCGGACCCTTGACACCGAGCGTGGTATTGCCATGGCCCACGTCCACCACGGCGCTGTGCTGGCCTTGCAATGCGGCGCGCAAGGCAGCGCCTGTCGCGTCGCCCTGCCCATCGCTGGTTTTCAGCAACCACTCGTCCGGCCCCATCCACAGAAGCTGGCGTTGCGGGTCGATGCTGGCACTGTTGGCTTTCAGGGGCAGATGCATGCCAGTGGCCTTCAACACGGCGTCCGCAAACCGCGTGTCGTCGGCATTGCCGCGCAAGGTCCACATGTCCATCAGCGGCACTTCGGCCAGCACCACCTCACGCCCGTCCACACGCAGCGGCTTCGGACCTTGGCGCATCAACCCGGCCGGCGGGCTTTCAACAATGGCTTCAGGCATGGAGGCGTTTCCCTTCCGGGTCGTAGAAAACCGGGCTGCACACGGTGGCTGCCACGTAACGTCCGTCGGCCAGCGCGGCATACACCTTCTTGCCCATGCGTTCGGTGCCCGAGCGTATGACGGCCATGGCGATGGATCGGTTCAGCGTCGGGCTGAAATAGCTGGAGGTCACATGGCCCAGCATCGGCACCGGCGGCGGGCTGGGCTGGGACTTGTCGGTCATCTGGGTGCCTTCCGGCAACACGAACTGGGC
>JANYBQ010000494.1 GCA_025360705.1 Betaproteobacteria bacterium
CCCCGTCAGATTTCGATTACATCGTAGTGGTGGGCGGATTGCTGGATGCGGCCCCTTGTGCCAAGTCCGCGCTCGATTTTCTGCAACGCGCCGCCACGCAGCGCATCCCGCTGGTGGGACTGTGCACCGGCTCTTTTGTTCTGGCTCGCCTGGGTGTGATGGACACCATACCCACCTGTGTGAGCTGGTTTCACCACGAGGCCTTTATCGCCGCCTTCCCCAAAGTGCCTGTGCGCTCGGATGTGTTGTACGTTGTGGAAAAAGACCGTTTGACATGTGCGGGCGGTACCAGCGTGGTGCATTTGGCAGCACACATCATTGAAACCTTCGGCGGCCGGGCCCAGGCCAGCAAGGCGCTGCGCATCCTGATCGAAGAGGTGCTGCAACCTGGGGCCGCGGTGCAGCCCACGCCGCCTTTGTCCCAACGCGCCAAGGACGCCCGCATCCATCGGTCCATGTTGCTGATCGAGCGCAATGTGGAGAACCCGATTTCCTGCGAATTCATCGCATGCCAGGTCCGATTGAGCGTGCGTCAGCTGGAGCGGCTGTTCAAATTGGAACTGGGCATATCACCCTGGGCCTACGCAGAAAAGCTGCGACTTGACAAGGCCCACGAACTTTTGCGCAGCGGCACGGAGCCGCTGTTCCAAATTGCCATTCGCTGCGGCTACAAGAATCAGTCGCATTTCGCCCGCCGGTTCAGGCTGACTTATGGCGCATCGCCTTCAGAAGTGCGAAGAATCAGCGCGGCGACTTCACCTGCGTGTCAACCTTGCAAAGTTGGCAGTACGTGGCCTTCGTGATCGACGTGTTCGCCCGGCGCATCGTGGGGTGGCGGATCGTGTGTTCAAGGCCGGGGTTCGACCGTCGTAGCTCGGCCGGCGCAGACCAATGGCCGACCGCTGTAGATAAGACACGCAATCAACCCACTAACCTCGGCACTGCCGACCCCAGCATCGCCAGCCCCGACAGACTCAGCAGCGACAACACCACTTTGCGAAACGCCGCTTCGCTCAGGCCCACGTACAGCCGAGCGCCGAACAGCACGGGCACCAGCAGGGCAAGCGTCACGATGGGCAGCAGCGGCAGCATGTCGCGTGTGACGGCTCCGGTGGCGACATAGCCTGCCATCGTCACGGCCAGGGCCGCCAGGTTGAAGTTCTGCACGATGGCGCGTTGCTGTTCCTTCTCCATGCCGCGCAGCGTGCACCACAGGGTCGGCACGGCGCCGCTGAAGCCGCCCAGGCCGCCCATGAAACCGCCGGCGGCTCCAGCCACACCGTCGGCGAAGCGTCCGCCCGCGGTGACCTTGGGCAGGTTCTTCGAGAACAGCATGACCGGGCACCACACGACCAGCACCATGCCCAGTACCAGCTTGAACAGATGCGGATTCAGGGTGGGCAGCACGACGATGCCCAGCGGTATGCCGACGGCGCCACCCACCAGAAACGGCGCGAGTGCCTGCAGGCCCAGGTTGCGCCGTACTGAAAACGCTGCCACCAGTTGCCCCGTCAACGAGCCGAAGACGGCCATGACCGCTGCCACGCGCGGCTCCAAGCCCCAGACCCAGAACGACATCGCCACCATGCTGAAGGCGAAACCCGACAGGCCTTGGACGAAGCCCGCAACGACAGCTCCAACGACGAGTAGCGCGAGTTCAGCGGTCATGGCCATGTGAAGTAAGGATCATTTTTTTACAAATTGGGAATGTAACTTCCAATTTGTACACCGAGTCACCGCGACTCGTACGCTACCGACGAAAGCAGTGAACCGCGCCTGAGTCATTGACGCGTCCCAGCTTGTTGCTGCTGCGGTTAAAGTCGCCGCATGCAAGCCGCCACGCCACTGACGATCGAGGAGTCCGAGGTCGAGATCACCGCGATCCGGGCGCAGGGTGCGGGCGGCCAGAACGTCAACAAGGTGTCGAGCGCGATTCATCTGCGCTTCGACATCGTGGCATCGAGCCTGGCCGAGGACGTCAAGGAGAGGCTGCTGGCGCTGCGTGACAACCGCATCACGCAGGAGGGTGTGCTGGTGCTCAAGGCGCAAAGCCATCGCACGCAGGACATGAACCGGCTCGACGCTTTTGCGCGCCTGCATGAGCTGGTCAACAGCGTGGCGCTACCGCCGCGCATACGCCGAGCGACCAAACCGACTTACGGTTCCAGACAGCGCCGGCTGGAAGGCAAAGCCCAGCGGTCGGAGACCAAGGCGTTGCGTTCGCGGGTTACCGACTGACCGGGCTTGGTATCCGTGGGAGGCCGCGCGGCTAAGATAGGTTCAATGTCAGGGAGCCTCCATGGACAACACCCCACCCGACCCCGCCAATCCGAGTCTCCGTTTTTTCGGTGATCTGCCTTTGCTGCAGAAGGCAGGCGACACTTTTGACAGCGCGTTATACCGCCCCGCGCCCGACGACTGGGTGCTGGTGGTTACCGATATCGTGGACTCCACCATCGCAATCGCCAACGGGCAACATAAGACAGTGAATTTCGTGGCCGCGATGGCGATTGCGGCACTCAAGAATCTGTGTGCGCCGACGCAGCTTCCGTTCCTGTTCGGTGGTGACGGTTCGGTGGTGATGGTGCCGCCCGTTTACGCCGATCAGGCGCGGCTGGCGCTCGCGCGGGTGCGCGGCTTTGCGCTGCGCGAGTTCGGGCTGCAGTTGCGTGTCGGCCTGGCGCCGGTGGCCGCGCTGCGCAAGTTTGGCAGCGACGTGCTGGTCGGCCGTTTCGAGCCCACACCTGGCAACAGCTTTGGCGTCTTCCTGGGTGGCGGCGTAGGCATGCTCGAGACCTCTGTGCGCGGGCGCGGCGACCCGGCCCTGATAGCGCTTGCGACGATTGCGCCGGAGCTTGACGACGGTGTGCCGGTGGACCTGGCCGGGCTGTCCTGCCGCTGGAACCCCTTGCAGTCCGGCCGCGGAAAGATGGTCACGCTGATCATCCATGGAGCCCCCGATCCCGGCGCCGTACATGCTACGGTGATGCGCCTGGCCGGGCAGGGCGGCCATGGCGCGGATATTCAGCCGGTGCGGCTCGACACCCTGAGCACCAGTTGGCCACCCAAGGGATTCATGCTGGAGGCGCAGGCCAGCCGGCGTGGCGGTCCCTTGTGGATGGCCGTGATCCGGGTGTTGGCCGAGACGCTGGTGGCGCGCCTGATCCTGGCGTTCGGCCGGCCGGTGGGCGGGTTTGAGCCGGACAAATACCTGAAAGAAGTCACCACCAATACCGACTTCTGCAAACACGA
>JANYBQ010000498.1 GCA_025360705.1 Betaproteobacteria bacterium
AACGCATGGACGCCTTCAAGGCCGCCATCAAGGGAAGCCCGGACATCAAGCTGCTGGACGCCAAATACGCCAACTGGAACCGCGACGACGCGTTCAAGGTGATGCAGGATTACCTGACGCGTTTCAAGGAAATCGATGCCGTGTGGGCCGCCGACGACGACATGGCCGTGGGTGTGCTCAAGGCCATCGACGAGGCCAAACGCAAGGACATCAAGATCGTGTTCGGTGGCGCCGGCGCCAAGGGCATGATCAAGACGCTGATGGACGGCAAGGACCCGCGTATCGTCGCCAACGTGTCGTATTCGCCCAAGTTCATCTACGACGCGATCAAGCTCACGGCCGAAGCGCGCTTGAAGGGTGAAAAACTGCCGGCGACCTACATCATTCCTTCGGTGTTGATCACCAAGGAAAACGCCAAGCAGTTCTACTTTCCCGACTCTCCGTTCTAAGAACCGAACGACGACCACCCGAGGAAAAAAACATGGCACGACCCGTCACCCTGTTCACCGGCCAATGGGCCGACATGCCGCTGAAGGAGCTGGCTCCGCTGGCAAAAAGCATGGGTTACGACGGCCTGGAACTGGCGTGTTCGGGCGACCACTTCGACGTACAGCAGGCGCTGGCGTCGAAGGGCTACGTTCGGGCGCAACGAGCCTTGCTGGCCGACAACGGCCTGCAATGTTTTGCGATTGGCAACCACCTGGTCGGGCAGGCCGTGTGTGACCTGATCGACGAGCGGCACCAGTCCATCTTGCCGCAGCATGTGTGGGGCGACGGCGAGCCCGAGGGGGTTCGCCAACGCGCCGCGCTCGAACTTATGGACACGGCGCGCGCGGCGGCTCGGTTCGGCGTCAAGACCGTGACCGGTTTTACCGGCTCATCCATCTGGCATGCGGCGTATGCGTTTCCGCCTACATCCCAGGCTTTCTGGGACAAGGGTTTTGCCGACTTCGGTCGGCGCTTCGGGCCTATCCTGGATCTGTTCGACAGTGTGGATATCAACTTCGCGCTAGAGGTGCACCCGACCGAGATCGCGTTCGACATCGCCACCAGCCAGCGGGCGCTGGAGGCAGTCGACGGGCATCGCCGGTTCGGCTTCAATTTCGATCCAAGCCATCTGGCCTATCAGGGCGTGGATTACATCCGGTTCATCCGGACCTTCGGCGAACGCATTTTCAACGCCCACATGAAAGACGTCTGGTGGGGCCGGGGCGACGGTACGGTCGGCACCTTTGGCGGCCACACCAGTTTCGGTGATGCACGGCGCGGCTGGGACTTCCGCAGCGTAGGCCGGGGCATGATCGACTTTGAATCCCTGATCGTCGCGCTGAACGACATCCGTTACACCGGACCTTTAAGCGTTGAATGGGAGGACAGCCGCATGGACCGTGTTCACGGCGCCACCGAAAGCGCCGCCTTCTGCAAGCGGCTGGATTTCAAACCGGCGGACGGCGCGTTCGATGCCGCGTTCGCGCGTCCACAGCACTGAGGGCGGGGGATGCCGACAACGGGATGGCGTCATGCCTGAGGCGATAAACACGGCATCCAACATGGTCCCGCATCGCAAGCTGCGCTACGCCATGGTGGGCGGCGGGCGCGATGCGTTTATCGGTGCCGTGCACCGCAAGGCCGCCGCGCTGGACAGTCAGATCGACTTGGTGGCCGGCGCCTTCTCCAGCACTCCGGACAAGGCGCGGGCCTCCGGCTGCGACCTCTTTCTGGCCGATAGCCGCAACCATGGAACGTGGCAGGAATTACTGGCCGACGAACTCAAACGCGATGCCAGCGACCGTATCGACTTCGTTTCCATCGTCACACCCAACCACCTGCACCACCCGGTCGCGTTGGCTTTCGTGCAGGGTGGTTTTCATGTGGTGTGCGACAAGCCGCTGGTGCATACCTTCGCGCAAGCGCAAGAGTTGGTGAACGCGGTGGCGAAGAGCGGTACGGTGTTTGGCGTGACCTACAACTACACCGGCTACCCGATGGTGCGCCAGATGCGCGAGATGGTTCGCATGGGCGCGATCGGCAACCTGCGCAAGGTGGTGGTCGAATATTCGCAAGGCTGGCTGGCCACGCAGCTCGAGGCGAATGGCAACAAACAAGCCGCCTGGCGCGTGGACCCGGCGCGCAGCGGCATGGCCGGCGCCATGGGCGACATTGGCTCGCATGCCGAAAACCTGCTTTGCACCGTGACCGGGCTCGAGGTGGAAGCCGTGTGCGCCGACCTCGGTAGCGTCGGTGCCGGCCGCACGCTCGACGACGACGCCAACCTGCTGCTGCGACTGTCCGGAGGCGTGCGCGGCGTAATGATGGCGTCGCAAATTTGCGTGGGCTGCGAAAACGATTTGCGTTTGCGGGTGTTCGGCGACCTGGGCACGCTGGACTGGCGCCAGGAAGAACCCAATCATTTGGTCCATGCGCGCCTCGACGAACCCCGTCGCGTGTTGACGCGTGGCTCATCGGGTTTAAGCGAAGCCGCGATACGCGCCACGCGCTTGCCGTCCGGCCACCCCGAAGGATTTATCGAAGCCTTCGCCAACGTTTACCTGGGCGTCGCGGCCGACATCCACGCACGATTGCAAGGCTCTGTTGCCAGCGCGCTGGAAGCGGACTACCCGCGTATCGAAGACGGCGTACGTGGTGTGCGTTTTATCGAGACCGTGTTGGAGTCGTCGCGCAGTCAGCAGAAGTGGACGGTGGTCGCGGACTAGCGGCTACGCGTGACGCTTCACGGGATCAGGCCGGCGGGGCACTCGGCTCCGCGGCTGTCCCCCGTGTCGGCTTAGGGCCGACGACTCCTCCTTGATGCCGCTGCGCCAAGCGCCCCTCCGACCCGATCTTGCAAGCTGGGTCGGTGTTCCACCACAGCAAATCAACAGCCCCGCCGCGCGGCTCGGGATATAGTGCGCTGAATCATGAACATTCAGTCAATCAGCGTCCGCACCGCAACCCTTATTGTCAGCGGGTTTGCGGAGAGTGTTGGCTTCGCTGATACCAGGCGCAA
>JANYBQ010000549.1 GCA_025360705.1 Betaproteobacteria bacterium
TGCTGGTGGGTTATACCGGCCAGGTGTCGCTCGGCCATTCGGCCTTTGTCGCCATCGGTGCTTACGCCCATGCCTGGATGCTGAGCCGGGGGTTGCCGTTTGTGCCGTCCATCGTTCTGGCTTCCTGTATCACGGGCGCCATCGGGTTGGTCATCGGTTTGCCCGCTATCCGCGTGTCCGGCCTGTACCTGGCCATGGTGACACTGGCGTTCGCGATCCTGACCGAACACGTCATCGGGCATTGGGGCAGCGTTACGGGAGGCTTCAACGGCCTGACCGTCAACAATCCGATGTTGCTGGGTTTCAACCTGTCTGGCCTGCGCCCGTTTTATTACCTGTGCCTGACGGTGCTGGTGCTGGTGCTGCTAGGCCTGGTCAACCTGATGCGCGCCAAGACCGGGCGCGCCTTTAGGGGCGTGCGCGACTCCGAGGCCGCTGCCTACAGCCTCGGAATCTGGGTGTCCGGCTACAAGGTGCTGGCGTTCGTGATCTCGGCCATGGTGACCGGCCTGGGCGGCGCGCTACTGGCCCACCAGGTGCGTTTTCTGACGCCCGAAGGTTTCGGCCTGATCATGTCGCTGGAGCTTGTCCTGATGGTCACCATCGGTGGCCTTGGCTCGCTGCGCGGCGCCATTCTGGGCGCCTTTCTGATCAGCATGTTGCCGACCTTTATCTCGCGTATCAAACCGCTGCTGCCGGACCAGATCTCCAAGCAGTTCGGGTTGGAAATATTCGTCTTCGGCCTGGTGCTCGCACTGTTCGTGTTGTTCGAGCCCAAAGGGCTCAACGGCCGCTGGATCAAGTTCAAAACCTTCCTGGCTTCCTTCCCGCTGTACCGGCAGGACATGTTCAAACGCGGCAAGACGTATATGAAGTCGGAGCGTTACAAATGAGAGCGACGGTAGAGACAAAACGCACCCCCATGGGGGGCAGCGCGGTACCCGCAGTGACAAGCGTGGGGGCACATTATTTTGCGGTGCGGGACGTGTCGCTGCGTTTCGGCGGCATACAGGCGATTGCCAACGTAAGTTTCAATGTCCGCCAGGGCGAGGTGTTTGCCATCATCGGGCCCAATGGCGCCGGCAAGACCTCGATGCTGAACGTCATCACGCGGGTGTTCGACCCGAGCGCGGGCAGCGTGGTGTTCGAGGGCCGGGACATCACCGGCCTGCCGCGCCATAAGGTGGTGCACAACGGCATTGCACGCACATTCCAGAACATCGAGCTATTCGAAGGAGGGACTGTGCTGGACAACCTGCTACTGGGCCGGCACCGGTTTTCGCACGGCAGCTTCGCCGCGCAATGGTTGTGGACTCCGGCCGTGCGGGCGGCCGAAGCGCAGTCACGCGCGCACGTCGAGGACGTGATCGAACTGCTTGACCTGATGCCCCATCGCAACAGCCCGGTCGCGGGGTTGCCCTACGGCGTGCGCAAGGTGGTGGAGCTGGCGCGTGCGCTGGCCACCCAACCGCGGCTGCTGTTGCTGGACGAACCGGCCTCGGGCTTGAACCCGGAAGAAACACGCGACCTCGCCTTCTGGATCGACGACATTCAGAAGGACCTGGGCATCACGGTCATCATGGTGGAACACGACATGTCTCTGGTGTCCGAAGCCGCCGACCGCGTGTTGTGCATGAACCTGGGCCAGGTGCTGGCGCTGGGCACGCCGGAAGAAGTGCAAGCCGACCCGGCGGTGATCGCGGCGTATCTGGGTGGCTAGGATGAGAACGAACTGCTCACAGCGACCCATGGACATTCTTGTGACGCGCATGGATTTCGGTCGTGACACCCACTGCGAGATGCGGATTGTGTTGCTCTCGTCGCCGGCACCGGGAGAAAGTCGTTTTTTGGGGAAGTGCTCGCGTCGCGGAAGCCGGTACCCGGCGGGGGCTCACACCGCTGCAGTGAAGCGCCGCGGCCCGCCCGGGCGTAGCTTTGCCGCGAGCACACACGCACGCAATGCATCCGGCCTCGCACCTGTCGCCAAGCAATGCAAGCCATGCCAACTGACATGAGCGCCGCAACCCAACCCATCCTCGCGGTCAAGAATCTCGAGACCTGGTACGGCCTGGTCAACGCCATCAAGGGCGTCAATCTCGACTTGCAGGCCGGGCATATCGTGGCGGTGTTGGGCGCCAATGGCGCGGGCAAGACCACGCTGCTCAACACCATCGCCGGCGTGATCGACCCTTTCAAGGGCAGCGTCGAATTCAAGGGCCAACCGATCCACGGCCTGGACCCCGACCAGGTGGCGCGTGGCGGGGTCGTGCTGGTGCCCGAGGGACGCCAGGTGTTCCCATTTTTGTCGGTGCGCGACAACCTCATGATGGGCACCTTTGCACGTGCCAGCCGCGCCGAACTCGATGCCGACCTGGCGCGGGTATTCGGCTGGTTTCCGCGCCTGCTGGAACGCCAGCACCAGCACGGCGGTTTGTTATCGGGCGGCGAGCAACAGATGCTGGCGATCGGCCGTGCATTGATGGCGCGCCCCACGGTGTTGCTGCTCGACGAACCGTCACTGGGCCTGTCGCCACTGCTCACGCGGGAGATTTTCGCGATCGTCAAACGCATCAACACCGAATTGCACACCTCCATCCTGGTGGCGGAGCAGAACGCCGCGATTGCCCTGGCTACCGCCGACGATGGCTACATCATGGAGCTGGGCCGGGTGGTGGTGGCCGGTACCTGCGCTGAACTCATGGCCAAGGACGACGTGAAGGAGTTCTACCTCGGCGGCGCGGGTCATGGCGCCGGAGAGGACGGCCGCAGGCAACGCTGGAAAAGGCGCAAGACATGGCGGTAATCCACACTGCTTTTGGCCACGACACGCCGCAAAAACTATTTCGCGCGCGTTGCCGGGAGTGGGCGGAGCAGCCCGCCTTGCGCCACAAGAAGAAGGGTATCTGGTGGTCCACCAACTGGGCGGAGTACTACGCCAACGTGCGCGCCGTCGGCCTGGCGCTGGACGCACTGGGCCTGCAACGCGGCGACGCCATCGCGATCCTGTCGGAGAACCGGCCCGAGTGGTTGTACGCCGACTTGGGCGCGCAATGCATGGGGTTTCTGAGCACCGGCATCTACCCGACCTCGTCGCCGGAGCAGGTGCAATACGTCATCCACAATGCCGGCGCGCAGGTGCTGTTCGTCGAAAACCAGGAGCAGTACGACAAGGCCAGCGCGGTGCGCCACGCCTGCCCCATGTTGCGCCTGATCGTCATCACCGACCTCAACGGGTTGCGCGGCCTGGACGACGCGATGGCAACCGACTTCGCGTCCTTCGTCACGCGTGGGTACGAATACGCGGCCCAGCACGCCAACCGGTTCGAGCAGTCGATCGACACCGGCACACCCGACGATGTGGCTTTTCTGGTTTACACCTCGGGCACTACGGGTGCCCCCAAAGGGGCGATGATCGCCAACCGCAACCTGGTGTTCCAGATCGCCAGCGCGCGGCAGTATCTGGACCTTGAACCGGGGGACAGGACGTTGTCCTTCCTGCCGTTGTGTCACATCGCCGAACACATGGGTTCGGTCTACAACCCGCTGGCGCAGGGCCAGATCGTGCATTTCCCCGAGAACGCCGGCACGGTGTTCAACGACGTGCGCGAAGTCGCTCCGCATGTGTTGTTCGGGCCGCCGCGTTTCTGGGAGAAGATGTATTCGCAGGTCACGCTGTATATGCAGGACGCGATTCCGCTGGCGCGGCGCGTCTACGCCAAGGTACTGGCCGAAGGCGCCGCACTGGCGCAGGCACGGCTGGAGGGCACACCGGTGACCGGCTGGCGCGCCACGCGTTACCGCCTGCTGCAAACATTGGTGATGTCCAACCTGCGCAGCTTCCTGGGCCTGCAAAACCTGAAAACCGCCATGACTGGGGCCGCGCCGGTGCCGCCCGATCTGCTGCGTTGGTACATGGCCGTGGGCATCGACCTGCTGGAGGCTTTCGGCATGACCGAGACCTGCGGGTTTTGCACCTCCATGCCGCCAGACCGCATCAAGATCGGTTACGCCGGTGTCTGCGCGCAAGGCACCGAAATTCGCCTGGGCGCGGAAGACGAAGTGCTGGTGCGCGGGCCAAATGTATTTGCCGGCTACTGGCAACTGCCCGACAAGACACGCGAAGCGATCGATGCAGACGGCTGGCTGCATACCGGCGACTGCGGCGAGATCGATGCCGACGGTTACCTGCGCATCAAGGACCGGCTGAAAGACATCATCATCACCTCGGGCGGCAAGAACATCACGCCCAGCAATATCGAGAACCACATCAAGTTCAGCCCCTACATTTCCGACGCGGTGGTGATCGGCGAAGGGCGCCACTACCTGACCTGCCTGGTGATGCTGGACCAGGACAACGTGGCCAAGTTCGCGCAGGACAAACAGGTGCCGTACACCGACTTCGCCAGCATGACACGCGCCTCGCAGGTGATAGCTTTGATCCAGGCCGAACTGGAACAGGTCAATGCAAAACTCGCTCGCGTGGAACAGATCAAGGACTTCCGCATAATTTCGCAGCTGCTCACAGCCGAAGACGACGAGCTCACGCCCACCATGAAACTCAAGCGCAAGGTGGTGGCGCGCAAATATGCCGAAGTCATTACCGCCATGTACCGGTCGTAATGTGTTAACTGTCGGGCCGCCGGCCCATTTTTAAAGAAGTAGGAGTAGGAATGCCAGTCACCCAGCACCCCCTCCACAGATCCGTACGTGCGGAGCTACCGCATACGGCTCCTGCCTTGGGTGGTGACGATCAGACGCTGGTTGGGGTAAGGGTG
>JANYBQ010000121.1 GCA_025360705.1 Betaproteobacteria bacterium
GAAGCGACCGCGGCGTCGTCAGGCCACTACGAGGACGGCGCGGTGCGCATGTTCACGCTCGCCGCGGTGCTCTGGGGCGTGGTCGGCATGACGGTGGGCGTGCTGATCGCCGCGCAGCTGACCTGGCCCGAGCTGAACTTCGGCATCCCGTGGCTCAGCTACGGGCGGCTGCGGCCGCTGCACACCAACGCCGTGATCTTCGCGTTCGGCGGCTGCGCGCTGATGGCGAGCAGCCTGTACGTCGTGCAGCGTACCTCGCAGGTCCGGCTCTTCATGCCCAAGCTCGCATGGTTCGTGTTCTGGGGCTGGCAGGCGGTCATCGTCGCCGCGGCGATCACGCTGCCGCTCGGCATCACGCAGGGCAAGGAATACGCCGAGCTGGAATGGCCGATCGACATCCTGATCACGCTGGTCTGGGTCGCCTACGCGATCGTCTTCTTCGGCACCATCGGCACGCGCAAGGTGCGACACATCTACGTCGCCAACTGGTTCTTCGGCTCTTTCATCATCGCCGTGGCGCTGCTGCACATCGTCAACAGCGCCGAGGTACCGGCAGGCTGGATGAAGTCCTATTCGGCTTATGCCGGGGTGCAGGACGCGATGGTCCAGTGGTGGTATGGCCACAACGCGGTCGGTTTCTTCCTGACCGCGGGCTTCCTGGGGATCATGTATTACTTCGTGCCGAAACAGGCCGAGCGGCCGATCTACAGCTACCGCCTGTCGATCGTTCACTTCTGGGCGCTGATCTTCACCTATATGTGGGCCGGGCCGCATCACCTGCACTACACGGCATTGCCCGACTGGACCCAGTCCGTCGGGATGGTCTTCTCGCTGATCCTGCTGGCGCCCAGCTGGGGCGGCATGATCAACGGCGTGATGACGCTGTCGGGCGCCTGGCACAAGTTGCGTGACGACCCGGTGCTTCGCTTCATGATCGTCTCGCTGTCGTTCTACGGCATGAGCACGTTCGAAGGGCCGATGATGTCGATCAAGACCGTCAACGCCCTGTCGCACTACACAGATTGGACCATTGGCCACGTTCACTCAGGTGCGCTGGGGTGGGTTGGGCTGGTCTCGATGGGCTCGCTCTACTACCTGATCCCGCGCCTGTTCGGCCAGAAGCAGATGTACTCCACGAAGGCAATTGAGTTGCACTTCTGGATCGCCACAATCGGCATCGTCCTGTACATCGACGCCATGTGGATTGCCGGGGTGATGCAGGGCCTGATGTGGCGCGGCATCAATGCCGACGGCACGCTGACCTACACCTTCGTCGAAGGCGTCAAGGCGACCTATCCGTTTTATGTGATCCGCGTGATCGGTGGCGTGCTGTATCTGAGCGGCATGCTGGTGATGGCCTGGAACACCTGGATGACCGTAGGGCAAGGCCGCTCGGTCCGAATTCCGGTTCCCGCGCCCCAAGCCGCCTGATGGAGTCCACAACATGAGCGACAACACAACTTCCACCGCCGGTTTCTCACACGAGAAGGTCGAGACCAGCAATTTCTTGATGATCGTGCTGATCCTGCTGGTCGTCGCCGTCGGCGGCCTGGTCGAGATCGTTCCGCTGTTTTTCCAGAAGTCGACCACCGAGCCGGTCCAGGGCGTTGTGCCCTACTCCGCGCTTCAGCTGGCGGGGCGCGACATCTACCTGCGCGAGGGCTGCTACGGCTGCCACTCGCAGATGATCCGACCCTTCCGCGCCGAGACGCTACGGTACGGCCACTACTCGGTGGCCGGCGAGTTCGTCTATGACCACCCGTTCCAGTGGGGCAGCAAGCGCACCGGGCCCGATCTGCACCGGGTGGGCGGCAAATACAGCGACGAATGGCATCGCATCCATCTGAATAACCCGCGCGACGTGGTGCCCGAGTCGAACATGCCGGCGTACGTCTGGCTGGAGAAGAGCCCCGCCGACGCCGCCACCATCGGCGCCCACATGACGGCGCTGCGCACGGTCGGCGTGCCCTACACCGACGCGGAGATCGCCAAGGCGGCCGACGAACTCAAGGGCAAGACCGAGATGGACGCGCTGGTTGCCTACCTGCAAGGGTTGGGCCGGGCGCTCAAGTAAGGACAAGGACATGGACCTGGACATCAACAGCCTTCGCATCGTCGCCACGCTGGTGTGCTTCGCCACCTTCATCGGCATTCTTTACTGGGCGTACTCGGGCCGCAACCGCGCGAGCTTCGATGAAGCGGCCCGCATTCCCTTCGAGCAGGACTGACCATCATGAGCGATTTCACTGGCAACTTCTGGTCGGTCTATGTGGCCGCGCTGACACTGCTGGGCATCCTGGGCTGCCTGGTGCTGCTCTGGGTGACCGCACGCAAAAAAGTCGTGGCACGAGCCGACAACACAACAGGCCACGTCTGGGACGGAGACCTGCGCGAAATGAACAACCCGCTTCCACGTTGGTGGATGTGGCTGTTCGTGATCACCATCGTCTTCGGCTTGCTGTACCTGGTGGCCTACCCGGGCCTGGGTGCGTACAAGGGCGAACTGGGCTGGTCGACCCGGGGCGAATACGAGGCCGAGGTGGCACTAGCCAACAAGGAACTGGCGCCGCTGTACGCGAAGTTCACCGCCAAGACGCCGGAGGATCTGGCGGGAGACGCCAACGCGATGGCCGTCGGTGAGAGGCTGTTCATGAACAACTGTGCCCAGTGCCATGGCTCGGATGCACGCGGCAGCAAGGGCTTTCCCAACCTGACCGACACCGACTGGCTGCACGGCGGTTCACCTGAGAAGATCAAGGAAACGATCACGCTCGGCCGGCGCGCGCAGATGCCGCCGATGGCCGCTGCCGTGGGCTCGGCCGATGACGTCAAGAACGTGGCGAACTATGTGCTCAGCCTGTCGGGAAGCCCGCACGACTCGCTTCGCGCGCAGCTCGGCAAGGCCAAGTTCACCGCCTGTGCCGCCTGCCACGGCGTTGACGGCAAAGGCAATCAAGCTGTAGGCGCACCCAATCTGACCGATGACATCTGGTTGCACGGCTGGGGCGAACAGGCCGTGATGAACATGGTCAACAACGGCAAGATCAACGAGATGCCGGCGCAGGCAGCCAAACTGACCGAGGCGCAAATTCATGTCCTGACGGCCTATGTCTGGGGTTTGTCGAACAGGCCCGCAGCCGCAAAGCCCTGAACGGAGTACCGTGCAACCCGTGGCCATCCGCAAGATCATCCCCATCACCGCCGTGCAATCCGCGGCGGCTGACGCGGACGAAGGCCAGTCGCTGT
>JANYBQ010000556.1 GCA_025360705.1 Betaproteobacteria bacterium
CTACTACATTGGCCTGAACCAGAAGAACGCCAACCTCGCCAAACCCGAGGTGCGCGAGGCACTCAAGTACCTGGTGGACTACGACGGCATTGGCAAGACCCTGATCAACAACATCGGCGTCATCCATGAGAATTTCCTGCCGGTCGGCCTGATGGGCGCTTCGACCGACAAGCCCTACAAGCTCGACGTGGCCAAGGCGCAGGGCCTGCTCAAGAAGGCCGGCCTCGAGAAGGGCTTCAAGGTCAGCATCGACATGCGTACCGTGCAACCGGTGCAGGGCATCACCGAGAACTTCCAGCAAACCGCCAAACGCGCCGGCATCGACATCGAGATCATCCCGGGCGACGGCAAACAGACATTGACCAAATACCGGGCCCGTACCCACGACATGTACATCGGCCAATGGGGCGCCGACTACTGGGACCCGCATACCAATGCCGACACCTTTGCGCGCAACCCCAACAATGCCGACGACGCCAAGTCCAAACCACTGGCATGGCGCAATTCCTGAGACATTCCCGAGCTGACCAAGCAGGCTGATGCCGCCGTGCTGGAGCGCGATGCGAAAAAACGTACCGCCATGTACCAGAAGATGCAGGCCGAGTTCCGCAAGACCAGCCCTTTCATCATGCTGTACCAGCAGATCGAAGTGGCAGCCTATCGCTCGAACGTGCAGGGTTTGAAGATCGGGCCCACGTCCGATACGACCTACATGTTCAAAGTGTCGAAGTAAGCAAGCGGCGCGAGTTCGGGCTTGAACTCGGCCAGCCAGATGACGGCCGCATCGCAAGGCGGCGTGCGGCTGCAACGGGCGTTCAAGGCGGCCGGCAGTTTCCTGATCGTCATTCTTTTGACCTACCTGGGGCTGCTGGCGGTTACCTTTTTCATCGGGCGCGTCATGCCGGTCGACCCGGTGCTGGCCATCGTGGGCGACCACGCGCCGGAACATGTGATTGCCCGTGTACGTGAAGAGTTGGGCCTGAACAAGCCGCTCTGGCAGCAGTTCATCATCTACATGAACAAGGTCCTGCACGGGGATTTCGGCACTTCGGTGCTGACATCCAACCCGGTGATGCAGGACATCAAACGCACTTTTCCGGCGACCATCGAACTGGCGACGCTCGGCATCATTCTCGGCGCCGGCATCGGTGTACCCCTGGGCGTCTGGGCCGCCGTACGACGAGGCGGGCTGGTGGATCAGGTGGTGCGCGTGGTGGGACTGATCGGTTATTCGATACCGATTTTCTGGCTTGGACTAATGGGTCTGGTGCTGTTTTATGCAAAGCTGGGCTGGGTCGCAGGGCCGGGCCGCATCGACGTCAGCTATGAATATTCGGTCAAGCTGGTGAGCGGATTTTTGCTGCTCGACACCGCCCGGCAAGGCGAGTGGGAAGCCTTCGGCAACGTCTTGTCGCATCTGATATTGCCGGCCTCGCTGCTGGGTTATTTCGCGCTGGCCTACATCAGCCGCATGACCCGTTCGTTCATGCTCAACGAACTGGCGCAGGAGTACGTGGTGGCGGCGCGTGCCAAGGGGCTGTCGGAGGTTCGCATCATTTGGCGCCACGCATTGCGCAATGCCATGGTGCCGCTGGTAACCGTGATTGCGCTCTCGTACGCCGGCCTGCTGGAGGGATCGGTGCTGACCGAGACCGTATTTGCCTGGCCCGGCCTCGGCTTGTATATCACCAACTCGCTGCAAAACGCCGATATGAACGCGGTGTTGGGCGGCACCATCGTGGTGGGTTCCATCTTCATCGGGCTGAACCTGCTGTCCGACCTGTTGTACCGGGTGCTCGACCCGCGGACCAAGGCACGATGATCAGCCCTTCCGCAACCGGCGCCGCCGTGCAAAAAGAAAGCCTGCACGACTGGCTGATGTCGGACCGGCCGCATTCGCGCCGCCAGGCGTCGCTGGGGCGTGCGTACGCTGCGTGGCGCACGTTCGCGCGCAACCGTCTGGCGATGCTGGGCCTGGCCATCGTGGTGGCGCTGGTGCTCATCGCCGCGCTGGCCAATGTGATCGCGCCCTACTCGCCCTACGTTGGCGATCTGCTTACCACGCGTCTGTTGCCACCATCCGCAGCCCACTGGTTCGGCACCGACGACCAGGGCCGCGACATTTTGTCGCGGGTGATTTTCGGCTCGCGCATCACGCTGTACGTGGTGGTGCTGGTGGCGATTTTGGCGGCGCCGATCGGCTTGGTAGTGGGCACCGTGGCCGGTTACGCAGGCGGCTGGGTGGACGCGGTGTTGATGCGCATCACCGATATTTTCCTGGCTTTCCCGCGGCTGATCCTGGCGCTGGCGTTTGTGGCGGCATTGGGCCCGGGCATCGGCAACGCGGTGATCGCCATCGCCATCACCTCGTGGCCGCCGTATGCACGTATCGCGCGCGCCGAAACACTCACGATCCGCCAGGCCGACTACATTGCCGCCGTGCAGCTGATTGGCGCGTCGCCGTGGCGCATTGTGCTGCGCCACATCATGCCGCTGTGCGTGTCGTCGGTGATCGTGCGGGTCACACTGGACATGGCCGGCATCATCCTGACCGCCGCCGGCCTGGGATTCCTGGGGCTGGGTGCGCAACCACCGATGCCGGAATGGGGTGCGCTGATTGCCAATGGTCGCCTGTATGTGCTGGACCAATGGTGGGTCGCTGCGGCACCCGGTGCGGCTATCTTTATCGTGAGCCTGGCGTTCAACTTGCTGGGTGACGGCCTGCGCGATGCGCTGGATCCGAAGGGCGTGAAGTGAGCGCCCCGCTGTCTGCTTCGACCCTGCCGAAGAATGCGTCGGAGCCCGTGCTGGTGGTCGACGATCTGCGCGTGTCTTTCCCGAATCGTGACGGCGGCCGGACCGAAGCCGTGCGGGGCGTGTCCTTCGTGCTCGGGCGCGAACGGTTGGGCATCGTGGGCGAATCGGGC
>JANYBQ010000560.1 GCA_025360705.1 Betaproteobacteria bacterium
GCGGAGAGCGTTTTCCCAGTGGTTCAAGCTTTGAAGCTACAGCAGCATTGTTAGCGCTTGTGTAGCATCGTCGGCTGGGTCGCCCGCCAGCGCTGATATGAGTCCTTCAACGAAGCGGCCTATCTCCATTTCTTGAGTTACGGCACCAGACCGCATTGGCCACTTGGGGCTGGATCTTGGTCCTAATAGCTCGATCAAGAATGCTTGAACCACTGGGAAAACGCTCTCCGCCGCGCGCTGTACGACCAGCGCATCACAAAGCGGAAGGCTCAATTCAAACCTGCATCAGTCGCACAAGTCTGCGCCACCTTGGCGAATTCAAAACCTGCCAACGCGGCCGATCTTTGGGCATTTACTGTCGATCGTCTAACGCAACTTATTTGTGAAATTCGGCATGGCAACACCAACGACTATCGCCAATACTGGGCTGCGGATATTCCTAGGCTAGAGGACGAATGCCGCGACACACTGTTGTCCGACCTGAAGGTGCGCCTAGCCCCGGCAGGCGTGCTGGCCGAGCCTGAGGGTCGCTACGCAGACGAAAGGCGAGCCGACATCAAAGTGATGTCGCCTCCGAATCAGATTCCCATTGAAATCAAGTGCGAATGGCACCCACAGGTTTGGAAAGCCATCCGCGAGCAATTGGTCGGTAAGTACGGCCGGGAGACGGCTAGCGATGGATATGGAATCTTTCTGGTCTTCTGGTTCACTGGCAATTTAAAGGCCGCTCCGAGTGACGGTGGCCAAAGGCCAAAAACATCGAAAGAGTTGCAGCGGCGGTTGGTCGCCACTCTCCCGGAAGAACTGCGGCACAAGATCGCTGTGTTGGTTGTCGACTGCTCAAAAAAATAGGCGGGCAGCTTGACGAGAACACGTATGAGGCAGGAATCAAAGTCACCGATGAAGAACTGGCCGGCGTGTCCATTGAGCGCGACGAATTCCATGGTGAATGGAACTATCGGATCAAGCCACGCCGCACTCACCGCCAGACTTGATTTTTTCAAGTTATTTTTGTTAGGTTCCTTAGGGTTCGGTTTTATTGATGACAGGTTTCATCGCCTCGTTTGGGTGAGTCCAGTGCGGCAACGAGCGCAGTGAAGACAACCATCGTTGAATATTTGGATATTCAGTCTCCACGATGCCAACCTGTGAAAGCCAGAACAGATACGCTGAACAGCTAATGTCGGCGATTGTTGGTCCTGACGGCAAGAGAAACTCGGTGGCCGCAAGTGATCCATCCAAGATATGGAGGTCATCAATTGCGCGCTTTTTCAGATAGGCGATGACATCGGGTGGTTGCTTTGCCCAAAGCAGCGAAAACCGTAAATTTGGAATACTGAACCCAATTCGATTGGCCTCCCAGGACAACCATTCAAGCACCCTTTGCCATTCGGGGGTCGTCGCCGCAAAAATATCCGCTTTGTTGTGCGAGATAGACGAGTATTGCGTTGGACTGGCAAAGTGCTTTGCCCTGATTGATCAGAACAGGGACTTCGCCGAATTTGCTGGCAGCTAAAAATGTCGTCGGACGATCTGGTCTGGACGTACTGAGGTCAATCCACTGATACGTGTGCGAAGTCCCGGATAAAAACAATGTGTTTGTCGCGTGAGTTGCCCGACTGCTTGTAGCCGCCAAAGGGCTGCGTCATGTCCCCATCGCCAAAGCAATTGACCCACACCACGCCGGCTTCCAGCGCGCCTGCGGTCTGGCTTCGAGGCCAGACGCGGGCTCAAAAGAATTCTTCTTCAGGCGCGGTCAGCGCGGCGCCGCCCACCGCGCGAAGCCGTGCTTGACTGACAATCTCGGTCAATGAGCCAATGATTTTGTTGGACTCCGCCAGACCCAATTCGACCCACGGCAAATTCAATACCTTGTAGACCGGCTCCCAGGTCTGGGTGGAAGAGGCACCCCCCTTGCTGGATACGCGCAATTGCAGCTCAGGATTGGGCAAGTAGAGACCGTTGAAGGTTCGCACCCAAAGCTGGCGTGCCGGTTGATAGAGGCTGTGGACTTCGGCGCGCGCCAGCACCGCATTCAGGTAAGTGCGTTTCTTGCGTTTGCCGTGCCACAGGTGTTCGGGTAACGCGTTCAACGTGTTATGCAACTGCTCGGCGAAAAAACCTTGCCGGTACTTGTAGAAGGGATGATTGGGCGAATCGGGACGCCGGCGGTCAACACATCGCGAACCCTGCGTCTTGAATCCCGCCAGCATCACGCTGAGCACCCAGTATTCGGCCTGGTGGTGCGCCAGCCGTACCAGGCGGCCATTGGTTTGCACATCCAGCACGGCCGGCGCAATCAAGTCAAACAGCGGCGCAATCGATTGTTGGGCGAAGGCCGGGTCTTCGCACGCACGGTTCAAGGCAAACAGCCAGGCGGTGTGGCCGTAATCATCGGTCCATAGAGGGTCCGCGCCACGCTCGAGCAAGGCGCGCACGAGTGGCAGATTGGCAACACGCGCGGCCATCATCAGCGGTGTGGCACCGGTGGGCGTGGTGTGGTCAACGCCGTACTGATCGCACTGGCGCAACAGTTCCTTGAAATTGTGTGCGCTGTAAGGCTGCAGGTGCCGGGTGCGCAGCGTGGTGATGCTGCGCCGGATCAACTGTTGCAGCCGCTCGGCTTCGTCAGACAAGCGATTATGGGGTGCGTAGGGCCAACTAAGAGCGGACATCGGCACTACACCCCAAGCCTCGCCCGGAACCAGACCGCGGGCCGGCTGAAATTGCACCATCTGCGCCAGTTGCTGCACCCAGGCATGTTGGCCATGCCAGAGGGCGTAATCCAGCAGCGCCTGGCGTGGCTTGGCGGAGACTTGCGCCTTGTCGAGCGCACGCGGCAACATGGCACGCAGGCTGGCCTCGGACCAAGGCGTCCACGGCACGGCGCGGCTCTGCAAAAAGCTGTCGCGAATCGCTTTGGCCTGTTCGTCCTTGCCTTGCAGTTCGAGCTTGCGGGCTTCTTGCGCCCAGGCTTCGCGCGACGAGGTCTGCACGGGCGCCGCGGCTTGCCCGGTGGTTTGCTGCACCTGCAGCCCGAGCAAATTCAGCAAAGGATGGCCAGTATCGGACTCAACCAGCACCAAGCTTTCGACCGCGCGCGTCATCGCCACGTAGAGCGCATTGACGTAAAACTTGTACAACTCCAGCGATTTGTCGCCCTTGTCGCGGGCTCGGTTGTAGTCCAGTTCCGCAACCTGCAGATCGGCGCGGGTTACGCCCTGGCAGACCTCGGCATAAGCGGCGCGTTGGCCCGACACCAGCGCATGCAGAATGACATGCGGGTATTCCAGGCCCTTGGCTTCGTGTACGGAGAATACCAGGGGGGTCGAGAAATACGCACGCGCGCCGGGTTTGTCTTCGTCGCGCAATACCACCACCGCGTGGTGTACCGAGGCGCGGGTACGCAGATTGAGCTCGCGCAGGGTGGCTTCGCGCGCCGGCAGCAATTGCACGGACCCCGCCTGGCTGGAGGCGCTTTGCACCAGAAAATTACTCTCGCGATCGATCGAGCCAAAACGCGCCTGCTTGATTTTTAGCAGGCTGTTGGCCAGTTCGGTCACGCTGCGGGTGTTGCGGAAATTGGCCCGCAACACCGACAGCGTTTGCGTCCTGGGTTTTGTGGCTGCCGGTGATGCGGACTGCGCGGACACGGCATCGTCCGGCAAACCGCGCCAGAACAGCGCTCGCACCGCGGCCCACGAGAAAAAATTCGGGTGCACGATCTGGTTCGAGTCCCCACACAACAAGAACTGCCCGGGCCGCTTCAGGCAAGCCAGCACCAGCGCCAGTTGCACATTGGTCAGGTCTTGCACTTCGTCGATCACGACAAAGTCATACGTCGGCCGTGCCAGCGCCCGCCATTCATGCGCCACCAGATTCAGGTCAAACTGGCCGGTCTCGGCCAACCATTGCCGGTAGCGGGCAAAAGCGCCATGCGCCGCCTCCCGTGCCGGCCCGGCCAATAACGACTGACGCTGGCCCAGTGCGAGGTAATCGGGCAGCGCCAATGGGCCTTGGACGTCGGCGCTGATGACACCACGAAACTCTTCAAACAAGGCGTGCGCGTCGAGCTCACCCAAAGTGCCGCGCAGACTAGGGCGATGGCGCTCAAACCAGGCGCGAAAAGCCGGAAATGCGACCTCGCGCCCGGCGGGCACGCGCAGCGTCTCGACAAACTCGCGGTAGCTTAAAAACACCGGCTCCTGCGCCGGGTTTTCATAACCGTGGGCGTCGTACAAAGCGCGTGCCGACTGCGCCAGATAGGCCGATTGCGTCACATACAGAACGTGGCCTTCGGCCTCACGCATTTTGGTCAGGGTAACTGCCGTTTTGCCCGAGCCGGCCGAACCCACCACGACCACCGGGGCCGGCAGGCGGCGAACCGCTTCCTGGCCGTCGTCAAAAACGATCGGCTTGTCGAGTAGCTCGAATTCGTTGCGGCTGGGATGCAGCCAGCGCATCGGTATGGCATCCAGCACCGGTCCGGCAGCGGCGATATCGGCCAGTGCCGCCTGAGACTCGATCTTGGCCTCGTCAACGGCGGCACCGCGCAAAAAGCGCGACTTCTCATAGGCGTGGTTTTCAATCACTTCCAGCGCCAGACAGACCGTCTCGTCTCCACAGCGGGCAAATTGCAACAGCAGGCGGTTGGTGTAATCCAGCTTGGCGCGCCAGTAGCCGCTTGGAGCCATCTTTTTAATGCCGGCGCTGCGAAAGTCGCCGGCTTCAATGGCCGCGCGCACCTTGGCGAAGGCCGTTTTAACGCGGCGGGTATCCAGATCTTTGTAGAGCAATAGGCGCATGCGTTCAATAATAGCCGTCACCGATAGACTGATTGCGGTAGTACTGTTATCCGCACTGCCCCCTCCAAACCCGCCGTTCAAATTCGCGCAAGGACGCGTGGCTGCGTGGCGACGATTTCGTGAAGCGGGAAGTGGTTCAAGCCACTGTCTTTTGTATTGCGACTGCAATACAATGGCCGCATGAAGACTGCCACCATACCTCCCATACGCGTCGAGCCTAGTTTCAGAATTGAACTTGAAGGCGTCCTTGAACAAGGCGAGTCGCTTTCTGAATTCGTCGAAAACGCGGTTCGCTCGACGGTTCAAATGCGTAAAGATCAAGCAGAGTTCGTCCGACGTGGCATCGCTGCCATCGAAGAGGCCAAGCGCGTAGGTGGTGGTATTCCTGCTGAAGTGGTGATTGCCAAACTGGAAGCCAAGTTGGATGCAGCCAGACGATCAAGAGCTCAGCACGGTCGATGAAGTGCAAAGTCGAATTCAGCCAGGCTGCCGACGATGACTTGCAGCGTCTTTTTGATTTCGCACTCCAGCGTGAACTCGACAGTGAAACAGGCGACCTGGATATTCCCGATAGGGCCATCCAAGCCATCAGGAATGGCATGGCTTTTCTGATGTCCTCGCCGTTTTCGTGCCGCAAGGTCGGCGTCAGCTCCTTTGTTCGTGAACTTGTCATTCCGTTTGGTAGTTCCGGCTACGTTGCGATGTTTGAAGTCGTCGACGGCAACACAGTCATCATTGGTGCGATTCGACATCAGCGTGAGGACGACTACCACTGATGGTTCATTGAGGGCGTCAACAAAGAGTGGACAGTTTTTCCATGACCGCAAAAGACTGGTTGGGGACCTTCGTCGACCGGGGCCGAATAAGAGTAGCCGGCCATGTACCTGACGCTCGAGCGTAAACTGGCTGAGAGCTGCATTGGGGCTCGCGTTCCCTGATCCAATGACTTGCGTGGGTCTGCAACCGCCAAGGGGAATCAGATGAATAGATGTGTTGTTGCTGCACCATGCTCCCATGGGAATCTTGCCGCTTCCTGCGTGGGCACGGCAGAGACGCGTGATGCGTATCGGAATCCTCAGCCTCAAGCCGCCTCCAGATCCTGGCGCTCGCACAGCGGGTGAACACGCAGCCTTTTTGGACATTCGACAAAGCGGCAGCCAAGGCTTCCGGGGCGAAGCTGCTCAGATAGGTTGGCGTCGCGCACGCTATGCCTGCTGCGGCCGCCGGTAACGGCTTCCGCTGCTTTCCGGCCATTGGGCAAGCGACTATCGGCGCCATCAACGGGAAATCCACGGCTCTTCCAGGAACCTCCTGTCCCGCGCTTTCGTGTCGCCGCACCTACCCCAGGCTGAACCAGGCCGACTTGCTTTGGGTGTACGACATCAGGCTCATCATGTGTTTGTCGCGCGAATTGCCGGATTGTTTGTAGCCGCCAAAGGGCTGCGTCATGTCGCCGTCGCCAAAGCAGTTGACCCACACCACACCGGCCTCCAGCGCATGGACGAAGCGGTGCGCTTTTTTCAGGTCGCGGGTCCATACGGAAGCGGCCAGGCCGTAGTCCGAATCGTTGGCAAGCGCTATCGCTTCCTCTTCGGTATCGAACACCGTCACCGCCGCGACCGGGCCGAAGACCTCCTCGCGTGTGATCGACATATGGCTGGTGGCACCGGTAAACAGCGTGGGCTGCACATAGGCACCGGCGGCGAACCCGGCGGGAGAGGTGCCCCCCATGGCGAGTTGCGCGCCTTCGGCTTGTCCGCGCGCGATACGTGTCAGCACGCCACGCTGATGCGCGTGGCCGACCAAGGGCCCAAGCGTGGTGGCAGGGTCCAGCGGGTCGCCGGGCCGGTATGCCACTGCCGCCCGTTCCACAAAACGCTTGACGAATTCATCATGCAGGTCGCGCTGCACCAGCAGGCGCGAACCGGCGTTGCAGACTTGACCGGCGTTGTCGAAAATGCCGCCCACAGCGCGGTCCACGGCTGCGTCGAGGTCGTACAGATCGCTCAGGAAAATCTGCGGGCTTTTGCCACCGGTCTCCAGCGCCACGCGTTTCATGTTGGACTGCCCGGCGTACCCGAGCAGCAGCTTGCCGACGGCGGTAGATCCGGTAAACGACAGCTTGATCACATCCGGATGCAAGGCCAGTGCCTTGCCCGCTTCAGGTCCCAGCCCGTTGACCAGGTTGAACACACCCGGCGCGCCGCCGGCTTCCACAAACAAACTGGCCAGCCGGGTGCAGGACAGCGGAGCCTGCTCGGCCGGCTTGAGAACCACGCAGTTACCGGCCGCGAGGATGGGCGCAATCTTCCACACCGCCATAAGCATCGGATAGTTCCACGGCGTAATCGCGCCGACAACTCCGAGCGGCTCGTGCAGAATCATATGCAACGCGTCGGAGGCGGTGTGTGTGACGGCGCCTTCTATCTTGTCGATACATTCGGCAAAGTAGCGGATGGTTTTCAGCACCTCGGGTAGGTCTATGTTGAGCACATCGCCGATTGGCTTGCCCATGTCCAGCGTTTCCAGCAGCGCCAGTTCATGGCTGTGCTGCTGCACCAGGTCGGCGAAACGCAGCAACACATCCATGCGCGCCCGCGGCGCCAGTCCACGCCAACGGCGGTCCTTCCAGGCGGCTTGCGCACTGGCTACCGCCAGGTCAATATCGGCCGCCTGGCCTTTGGCCACATGTGCCAGCACCGATCCGTCAGCCGGGTTGATGCAATCGAAGGTTTCGCCCGATACGGCGGGAACATGTCGCCCGTCGATAAACAGGCCGCTGTCAATCGACAAGACTTTCGCCTTGGCTACCCACTGCTGATGTGTAAGGTTGTTGGTCATCGGGTCATTCGGCCACGAGTTCGGTCGGGTAACCCGGCGCGCGCAATTCCAGACCACAGGCCTGCTCGATCATGCGCACCACCTCGGGCGACTGCGCGTCGGCGCCGAACAAACCGCGCGCGCGACGGAAGATTTGCTGCGTGTGGCTGCCCAGTTCCAGTGGCACGCCGAGTTTTTCGGCAATCGCATTCACCAGCCCCAGGTCCTTGCAGGCCAGATCCATCGTGAATTTGACGTTATAGCTGCCCGACAGCACCAGCTTGGACTCGGTCTCGTGCACGTAGCTGTTGCCCGAACTGGCGCGTATGGCGCGGTAAGTGGCGTCGGGATCCACGCCGTATTTGGCCGGCAGCATCATGGCTTCGCCGGCTGCCACCAGATGGATGAACGCCAGCATGTTGGTGACCACCTTGACCACTGACGCATTGCCGAGTTTGCCCATGTAGATAATTTCGCCACCCATGGCCTTCAAGATCGGATCGACCCGTTTGGCGGTGGCCGGCTCGCCGCCCACCAGCACCGTGATCTGGCCCGAATGTGCCAGGTGCACGCCACCCGTGACCGGGCATTCCAGCACCTGGATGCCGCGCGCGTTTGCCAGACCCTCCAGACGCTGCAGGTCCTGCAGGTCGGTGGTGCTCATCTCGATCCACACACCACCCGAGGGCAGGCTGTCGAAGACGCCGGCCGGTCCTTCGACCACCTTGCGCGACGCCGCCACCGATGGCAGCGCGGTGATCACCACGCTGGCGTTGCGGCACACGCCGGTTACATCGTCGGCCCATGCGGCGCCGGCATCGATCAGGCGTTTGGCACTGGCCTTGTTGATGTCGGTAACGGTCACGTCGAAGCCCTTGGCGACCAGGCTGTTGCACAGTGGCTCGCCCAGATTGCCCAGGCCAATAAAACCGATTTTGAGTAGTTTGTCCATGTGTTTGCTGCTGGTAGAAGTTGCTGATTCGTTCAGCAGTCTGCCCTATCGGCGCCGGGCGGGCAAACCTGCAAACCCGCGTTATAAGATTAGCGGTACTAATGCGCGACCCTATGCGCGACCAACAGGACTCCTCCGTGGCCCGACTTCCCCCGCTGAACTGGCTGCGTGCTTTTGAGGCCTCCGCGCGTGTTTTGAGTTTTACCGCGGCGGCGCTGGAGCTCAACATGACGCAATCAGCTGTCAGCCAGCAAATCAAGGGTCTTGAAAACGCCTTGGGCCGCGCGCTGTTTTACCGGCGCGTGCGCGGGCTTGAACTGACCGACGAAGGCCGCGGTTACCTGCCCACGGTGCAGGCCGCGTTTGCGATGCTGGAAGAAAGCACGGCACTGTTGAGGGGTCGCAACGGCCCGGATGTGCTGGAGCTGCACGCCAACCTTTCATTTGCGATCTTCTGGCTCACGCCGCGTCTGGGTCGTTTCATGGACGAATTTCCATGGGTGCAGCTCAACATCGCAACCTCGATCTGGCCGCTGGAACGGCCCAGCGAATCGGCGGCTCTGGAAATAGTGTTTGGCGTTGGCAAATGGGAAAGTCGGGTCGGACAGCGGTTGACACACGACACGCTGTTCCCGGTCTGCACGCCCGAATTGGCGGCGCGTATCCAGAACGTCGATGACCTGTTGCAGCAGCGGCTGTTCGACCTGCCCGGAACCCTGCAAAGCTGGGACAGCTGGCTGGACGGATGTGCCGGCGCGCGCGCCGTTGGCAAGACCAAGCCGGTGGTCCATCGTGCGAGCACCTGGGCCGTAAGCTTGGAGTGGGCACTGAAGGGCCTCGGCGTGGCACTGGCGCACGACACGGTTGCCAATGGCCTGATCGCGCGTGGCCAACTGGTGCGGCCGTTGCCGTTCTCGCTGCCCATGAAAGAGGCCTATTACCTGATCGCTGCCGAGGGCGAACACACGAATGCAGCAGCATTGGCCTTCAAAGCATGGTTGTTGCGGGAGATGACAGCATGAACGCCGAAAGCGTGGCGGAGTTCGACACCATCATCGTCGGCGCCGGTACGGCCGGCTGCCTGCTGGCCAACCGCCTGAGCGCGGACCCCGGCAAACGCGTATTGCTGCTGGAGGCCGGCGGCATGGACAACTATCACTGGATTCACATCCCGGTCGGTTACCTGTATTGCATCGGCAACCCGCGCACCGACTGGCTCTACAAGACCGAACCATCCGAGGGACTGAATGGCCGCACGCTGTTGTACCCGCGCGGCAAGACGCTGGGCGGCTGCTCGAGCATCAACGGCATGATCTACATGCGCGGCCACGCGCGCGACTACGACCAATGGGCCGCCTTGACCGGCGACGACCAGTGGACCTGGGCCAACTGCCTGCCCGATTTCAAGGCGCACGAAAGCCATTACCGGCTCGACGCCGCACATCCCGAGCGCGACATTGCTATGGCCGACTTCCACGGCACACGCGGCGAATGGCGGGTCGAGAAACAGCGCCTGCGCTGGGACCTGCTGGACGCATTCGCACTGGCGGCGCAGCAGGCCGGCATACCCGCTACCGACGACTTCAACCGTGGCGACAACAACGGCGTGGGTTACTTCGATGTCAACCAGAAAAACGGCTGGCGCTGGAATGCGGCCAAGGCCTTTTTGCGGCCGGTCGCCATGGGCCGGTCCAACTTCAGTTTGTGGACTCAGAGCCATGTGAGCCGGCTGTTGTTCGAACGCGGTGCGGACGGCGCCTTGCGCTGTTCGGGTGCCGAGGTGGTGCGTGGAGGCAAGGGGCACAAAGGTGGCAACAAGCTCACCGTTAGCGCAACGCGCGAAGTCATCCTGTGCGCCGGCTCCATCGGGTCGCCGCAGCTATTGCAGCTGTCGGGTGTCGGGCCGGCCGCCCTGCTGCAACAACACGGCATACCGATGGTGTTGGATTTGCCCGGCGTCGGCGCCAACCTGCAGGACCATCTGCAGATTCGCGCGGTCTACAAAGTGCAAGGTGGCAAGACGCTCAACACGCTGGCCAACTCCTGGCTGGGCAAAGCCGCCATCGGGCTGGAATATGCATGGGCGCGCACCGGTCCGATGAGCATGTCGCCGTCGCAACTGGGCGCTTTCACGCGCAGCTCGCCCGATATGCCGTATCCGAATCTGGAGTTCCACGTGCAGCCGCTGAGCCTGGACGCGTTCGGTCAGCCTTTGCACACCTTCCCGGCGTTCACCGCCAGCGTCTGCAACCTGAACCCGACCAGCCGCGGCAGCGTCAGAATCCGCAGCGCGCGATTCGAAGACGCACCCGCCATTGCACCCAACTACTTGAGCACCCCCGAAGACCGCCAGGTAGCCGCCGACTCGCTGCGGGTCACGCGCCATATCGTCGGCCAACCGGCGCTGGCGAAGTTCCAGCCGCAGGAGTTCAAACCGGGCCTGCAGTTCCAGACCGACGAGGAACTCGCCAAGCTGGCAGGCGACATTGCCAGCACCATCTTTCACCCCGTCGGAACCACCCGAATGGGCAAGGCGGATGATCCCATGGCAGTGGTGGACTCTGAGCTGCGGGTGCGTGGCATCCATGGGCTGCGGGTGGTCGATGCCGGCGTGATGCCGACCATCACGAGCGGCAATACCAATGCGCCGACGCTGATGATCGCGGAGAAGGCGGCGCGGTGGATTGTGGCGGGGTGACCCCTGTTCAGATCCCCGTTAATCGCCATGCATTTGAAGAGAACCCACGACGATAGACCGTCAGACCAGCAGCCCATCCACAAAGCCGATCCGGTAGACCATCAGCGCGCCGAGCAGACAGCTGAAAGTGCCAACCGCGACCGTGATGCCGTTGTGGACCGAGGCCAGACCAGCGGTGGCTGACAAGCGCAGCGGTACTGCAATCGCGATCGACAGCAGCGCCATGCCGGCGATGGAGCCCAGGCCGAACAGCAGGATATAGGCCAGGCCGGTGGCGAACGACTGCACTGCTTCGAGACTGAGCAGGATCAGCGCTGCCGACCCGGCCATGCCATGCATCATGCCGACCGTCAGCGCGCGCAGTGGAAAGGCGTGCGGGTGGCCATGCAACTGCAACCGGTGGTTGACCTTTTGCACCGGAGCCGCGCCGGCATGGCCGTGGGCATGAGCATGCCGAGTTTCAGGCCCGTGGTCATGCACGTGAAAATGGATTTTTTGCCGCACCAGCCGGCGCAGCACATCCGCGCCCAGGCCGATCAACATCACTGCGACGGCCATTTCCAGCGCCTGCTCCATTCCGGCGGGAATCGCCTTGCCCAGCGCCAGTACAACACCGCCAAACAGCATCAGCGTAAGGGTGTGTCCGACGCCCCAGGCGACACCCTGCCGGACTGTTTGCGCCAACGTGTTGCGGCCCGAGGCAAGGGTGGCCACCGCAGCCAGGTGATCCGCCTCCGTAGCGTGTTTCATGCCCAGCATGAAGCCCACGAACAGAATCAGGAGCAGGCTCATGCGAGGTTCAGGTTTGCGCAACGGCCACGCGGCCATCCACCTGCTCTTTGAGCCAGTCGTACCAGGCATCCATGCCTTCGCCGCTCTGTGCCGACACCTGCAGCACACGAATGCCGGGGTTGACCTCGCGTGCGTAGGCAATGCAGCGCGGCACGTCGAAACGCAGATGCGGCAGCAAGTCGATCTTGTTGAGCAGCATCACGGAGGCGGCCTTGAACATGTGCGGGTACTTGACGGGTTTGTCTTCGCCTTCGGTTACCGAGAGGATCACCACTTTGGCACGCTCGCCCAGATCGAACAGCGCCGGACAGACCAGATTTCCCACGTTCTCTATCATCACCACCGAACCGACCGGGGGTTTGAGCTGCTCCAGACCCCGCGCCAGCATATCGGCATCCAGGTGGCAACCGGTGCCGGTGTTGATCTGGATCGCCGGTGCACCGGTAGCACGAATACGCTCGGCGTCGTTCAGCGTTGCCTGGTCGCCTTCGATCACGCTGATGACCAGCTCGCTGCCGACTTCGCGGATGGTGCGCTCCAGCAGGCTGGTCTTGCCCGAGCCTGGTGAGCTGACCAGGTTAAGCGCCAGGATTTCCCGGCCCGCCAGCCAGCCCCGGTTGCGTTCGGCCAACAACTGATTTTTAGCCAGCAGTTCAGCTTCCAGCGCAATCGTTTTGCCATGCACACGTGCGTGCAAGGCCGCCGGTTGGTCATGCGTATGCGGCTGGGCATGGT
This sequence comes from Betaproteobacteria bacterium, assembly GCA_025360705.1. GTDB lineage: Bacteria > Pseudomonadota > Gammaproteobacteria > Burkholderiales > Burkholderiaceae_C > CAISIP01. Next base: position 12,803 of record JANYBQ010000560.1, read on the forward strand.
CGTGATCGTATGCGTGCGAATGATCAAGGGAGTGCCCATGCCCATGCTCGTGGTCGTGGTCGTGACCGGGTTCATGGTCATGGTCATGGTCATGCGCATGGCTGTGCGCGTGTTGATCTGAGAGGGTCGTCGGAGTCTGTTTGCCGGTGACCGGATCGGTGATAACCACTCCGTCAGCGTTGGAACAACCGCAGGTAATACACATCAGGCCACCTCCATTTCCTTAATTTTCAACTCTTCGCCCGAAGGCTCGTCAATTTCCAGCGCGGCACCTTCTACCAGCGTGCCCTTGGCACAAATATCAAAACAAAACCGCACCGAGTCGGCCATCAAACCGGCCCGCTTGCCGATTTCCAGCTTTACGCGCAGCACCTGTGCCCCGTTGGCGCGTTCGGCGCAGATCGCCACCACATTGCGGGTGATGCCGAGTTCGTGCATTGAACGGACCCTATGCGGTTGGCCTAACAAATCCGCGGCAACTGTTCACCGACTAGCATGTCCACAATACGCTGGCCACCAAAACCGGTGTGCAGCACCACGACACCGGATGGCTGTTCAGTCACCTCACCGATGATGGCGGCATTGGCGCCAGCCGGATGCGCGCGCATTGCGGCGAGCAGCCGGTCGGCAGCGCCGGCCGGCACCACGGCCACCAGCTTGCCTTCGTTGGCCAGGTACAGCGGGTCCAGTCCCAGAATTTCACACGCGCCCTTGACCTCTTCGCGCAGCGGCAAGGTCTGCTCCCACAAGCGGATCGCGACGCCCGAAGACAGCGCAAACTCATTCAACACGGTGGCTACGCCGCCGCGGGTTGCGTCCCGCAGGCAATGGATATCGGGGCAAGCCACGAGCATCGCCGCCACCAGCGAAGCCAGTGGCTGGCAGTCGCTTTGCACGTCCGACTGCAGCGCGAGCTGCTTGCGCGCAATCAGGATCGCCGTGCCATGGTCGCCCAGATAACCATTGACGATCACCGCATCGCCCGGCCTGGCGTTGTGGGCCGATATCGCCACGCCACGCGCAACCACACCGATGCCTGCCGTATTGATAAACAACTTGTCGGCGGCGCCGCGTTCGACCACCTTGGTGTCTCCGGTCACGATGGACACGCCGGCTTGCGTGGCCACGCGCTGCATGCTGGCCACCACCCGGCGCAGCGTTTCCAGTGGCAAGCCCTCTTCGAGCACCATGGCGCACGTGAGATAGAGCGGTTTGGCGCCCCCCATCGCCAGGTCGTTCACGGTGCCGGCCACGGCCAGCGTACCAATGTCGCCGCCCGGGAAAAACAGCGGGTCGACCACATAACTGTCGGTTGTAAAAGCCAGCCGGTCCCCGTGTGTGGCGAGTAGCGCGAGCGGCACCAGGGCCTGGTCCTCCATCGGCGCCAGCAGCGGGTTGTCGAAGGCTCCCAGAAAGACATCCTCGATCAGGTCGCGCATGGCCTTGCCACCGCTGCCGTGCGACATGTTGATGCTGGTATCGCACACGCGCCCGCTGCGCGGACGAATCCCGTTGACCTGATCCGCGGTTTTCAGCACGGCACTCATGCCGCCACCCTGGCAGTCTCATGCCGTCCGCGCGCGAGCCCGGTGGTGTCGATGCGGCCGTAGTTGTAATACGCCGCACAGGCGCCCTCGGACGACACCATCAGTGAACCCAGGGGCATTTCGGGTGTGCAAGCGGTGCCAAACACCTTGCATTGCTGCGGTTTGATAACGCCCTTCAGAACCTCGCCACACTGGCACGACTTGGGGTCGGCAATTTTCAGGTTGGGCACGGAGAACCTGCGCTCGGCATCAAACTCGGCATAAGCCGCGCGCACGCGCACGCCCGAATGGTCAATCGAGCCCAGGCCGCGCCACTCAAAAAATTCACGCAACTCGAACACCTCGGCAATCGCCGCCAGCGCCTGCGGGTTGCCGTGTTCGGGCACGATGCGGCCATACTGGTTTTCCACTTCACTGCGGCCTTCGGCAATTTGCCGGATCACCATGCACAAGGCGTGCAGCACATCCAGCGGCTCAAAGCCGGCCACCGTGATGGGTTTCCCGTAATGCCCGGCGATGAAGTCATAACAGCGGGTACCGATCACCATACTCACATGCCCCGGCCCAAGGAAGCCATCCAGATGCAGGTCGGGTGAATCGAGGATCGCCTTGATGGTCGGGATGATGGTGATGTGGTTGCAAAACAGCGAAAAGTTGCGCACGTGGTCGGCTTTTGCCTGCAGCAGCGTCATCGCCGTGCTGGGCATCGTGGTCTCAAAACCGAGGCCGAAAAACACCACTTCACGGCCCGGGTTGTCACGCGCCAGCTGGAGCGCGTCGAGAGGCGAATAAACCATGCGTACGTCGGCACCGTCGGCCTTGGCTTTGAGCAGGCTTTTCCTGGAGCCCGGCACCCGCATCGCGTCGCCAAAAGTGGTGAAGATGACGCGCGGTTGCTCGGCCAGCGCCACGCAGTCGTCCACCCGGCCCATCGGCAACACGCACACCGGACAACCCGGGCCGTGCACGAACTCGACCGACTCGGGCAGCATTTGCGTTATGCCGTAGCGAAAGATGGAATGGGTGTGGCCACCACATACCTCCATGATTTGCAATGGGCGGTCGCGCTTGCGCTCAATCTTGCCCAGCAGCATGGCAATTTCACTGGCCAGCGCACGCGCCTTGACCGGGTCGCGGAACTCGTCAACATACTTCATGTGTGGCTCCCTCCAAGCTTGCCACGCGCGTCGGCCAGCAGCGTGTGCACCAGGTCCCACAGGATGTGATAAATCGCCACGTGGGTTTCCTGAATACGGTGAATGCTGTCGCTTTGCACCACCAGGCAGTGGTCCAGTGCACCGCGTTGCGCCATGCGCCCGCCATCGTGGCCGGACAGCCCGATCGTCACCACACCCATCTCGCGGGCCTTGGTAAAGGCGGCCATCAGGTTTTCCGAGTTGCCACTGGTGGAGATGCCGATCAAGGCATCGCCCCGGCGTGCCTGCGCAATTACCTGGCGCACAAAGATGTGGGCTATGCCGAGATCGTTGCCAACCGCCGTCATCATGGCTGTGTCAGCCACCAGGTTGACCGCCGTGAGTGCCGGCCGCCCGGTGGTAACGGGGTGCAGAAATTCCACTGCGATATGCGCCGCGTCGCAGCTTGAGCCGCCGTTACCCATGCTGTACAAGCGCCCGTCGTTGCGGTAGACATCGGCCAGTGCATGCGCCACGGCAACCACTGCCCCGCTGTTGCACTCGAAAAACTGGCGTTTGGTGGCGACGCTGTCCTGCGCTTTTTGCCGCACCGATTCGAGCAAGGCAGCATCGAGCAGCGTCGCGTCCTGACGGGTCCCGTGCAGGAAGGGATACAAGCCCTTCAACGCGGCATTTTCTGCCGTAGCGTGGACTAATTCGGTGGTCATGGCGGGTGGCGGAATTCAGGCCCGCGCCGAGTCACGCATGGCGTCAAGCTCGGCCTGGACTTCACCCATTTCGGTGAGCAGCTCCAGCGTGCGTGCGGCCTCAAGCTGGTCGATGCGGCTCATTGCAAAACCCACATGCACCAGTACCCAGTCGCCCAGGCAGGACGCGACCGGATGCTCTTCGTTCACGATGCAGGCGATGTTGACGATGCGTCGGACGCCGCCGACACTGACCACCGCCAGCTTGCGCAGCGGGTCGCTGATTTCGACAATCTGTCCTGGAATACCCAAACACATGGTGCGCTCCGTTCTTAGGCTGGCAGGGTCGTCGATGGGGGCGGGCTGCGCAGTGCCAGGGCTGCCGCCACGGCTGCCTGACCGAGCGACAGGCCGCCATCGTTGGCCGGCACGTATCGGTGCGTCAGCACGTTGAAATCCTGCTGCTGCAGCCGCGTGACCACCTGCTCCAGCAATACCCGGTTCTGAAACACGCCGCCGGTCAGTGCCACCGTTTTGATGGGCTCGTCCGGGCTCTCAAAGCGTGACAGTTTGTCGACCATGCGGGTTATGACAATCGCCAGGCCCTTATGAAAACGCGCCGAGATGACGGCCACGGGGGTCTGCAAAATCAGGTCGCCGAGCAAGGCCTGCCACATACCCAGCGGCTCGATGTAGGGCATGTTGGTGGCGCGCAGGCGGGGGATGCCGAACGGGTAGGCGAGTTCATCGTCTTCATCGGCCAGTGTGCGTGCATCGGCCAGCGCCTCGAACTCGATTGCCGCCTGCCCTTCATAGCGAGACGCGTCAAAACACACCCCGGCGGCGGCGGCGGCGGCGTCGAACAGCCGTCCGCAGGAGCTGGCCAACGGGCTGTTGACGTTGCCCCTGAGCATGCTGTCGAGCAGGTCGCGTGGTTTGGCCTCCAGCCAGCGATACAGATCAAGCGCTTCGTAGTTCATCGCAAAACGCGACCAGCCCATTTCAGCCATCAGATGCGCATAGGTACTGCGCCACGGTCCGTGCACAGCTTTCTCGCCACCCAACATGGCGACCGGCTTGAAGGTCGCCATGCGTTTGCAGGAGACATAGTTGGCATGGCAGAACTCACCGCCCCACAAGGTGCCGTCGGCGCCAAAGCCCAGACCGTCCAGCGCGACACCGATCACCGCGGGAGCGTCCAGCGTAACGCCGTTTTCCGCCAGGCAGGCAGCAATATGGGCATGGTGGTGTTGCACCGGCGCCAGCGCCAGCGGCCCTGGGTGTGCGCGCGCCACCATCTCGCGCCCGAGTTTGCCGGACAGGTATTCGGGATGCTGGTCGATCGCGATCATCTGCGGCGCATGTTCGAACAGTTCCAGAAAGTCCCCAATGGCCTTGCGGTAGTCGGCGTGGGTCGGCGCATTTTCCAGGTCGCCGATGTGGTGCGAAATAACCGCCCGGCCCTGGTGCAGCAGGCAAAAGGTGTTCTTCAACTCAGCCCCGAGCGCGAGCACGGCAGGCGCAGCGGCAAATCCGCCCGGCAGGTTGATCGGCGCAGGGGCCAGGCCGCGCGCCCGGCGCAACACCCGCGGCGCCCCAGCCACGACGCGCATGACCGAGTCGTCAACCCGGCGCACGATATCGCGGTTGTGCAGCAGAAAATAGTCGGCAATCGCACCCAGCCGCTGCCTGGCCTCGTTGTTGTCGATCGCTTGTGGCTCATCCGCCAGATTGCCGCTGGTGAGAACGATCGGGCGCTTCATGCGGCGCAGTATCAGATGGTGCAGCGCTGTATTGGGCAACATGCAACCCAGGCTGTGCAGGCCCGGAGCAACACTTGGCGTTATGGGCGCGGCGGCATCGGCGTTTGATGCTGCCCCCGGTTCCAAGTCTGGTAGCCGGTCCAGCAACACGATCGGAGCAACCGGGCTGTGCAGCAGTGCCTCTTGCGCCGCGCTGACCGCGCAGTACTGGCGCACGATGCCGATGTCGCGCGCCATCAGCGCAAACGGCTTGCCGATGCGGTGTTTGCGTTCGCGCAGCCTGGCCACGGCCGGTTCACAGGTGGCGTCGCAGGCGAGTTGAAAACCTCCCAGGCCCTTGATAGCAACAATTTCGCCGCGCTGTAGGAGTGAGCACACCGCATCCACTGCGTCGAGTGTGGTCAAGGCGTCCAGTGCAATCGCCGCGCCATCGCTGCGCTCCAGCCAGGCCCGCGGGCCACACGCGTGGCAGCCCACCGGCTGGGCGTGAAAGCGGCGGTCCTGCGGGTTCGCATATTCCGCACGGCAAGCCGCGCACAAAGCAAACGGCTGCATCGTGGTGTGCGCACGGTCGTACGGAACGCCTTTGATGATGGACAGCCGCGGGCCGCAATGGGTGCAATTGGTAAACGGGTAGCGGTAACGCCGCTCGAACGGATCAAAAATCTCCCGCACGCAATCGGCGCAGGTGGCTGCGTCCGGCACGATGCCGGTTTGCACGGGAGTGGTGTTGCTGGCGACGATGCGAAAGTCCGTGTCACCGCGCCAGGACTCGGCGCTTTCGCGTTCGATCCAGTCCACCCGTGCAAGTGGGGGTGCCTGGGTGCGCAAGGCCTGCGCAAACGCGTCCAGGTCCGCCGGCGCGCCAGATACGTGGATGGTGACGCCCCGCCCATCGTTGGCGACCGTACCTCGCAGCCGGTAGTGGTGCGCCAGGCGCCAGACTGCGGGCCGCATACCCACACCCTGTACCAGGCCACCAACACGGATAACTTCGGCGTGCTCCAGTGCATCGCTACAGGCGGCCACGGCGTTCATGGGGTAGCCTCCGAGCTGTGTGCTGCGTCAGTAACCAGGACGTGCAAATCGCTGCGCTCAGTCGTGGTTCCTGGTCCCGACTTCGGTGTCGCCTTGGAAGCGGCCTGGCGGCTCATTGTCGGCACCCCGGCGCGAGTTTCCATAACACGACCCGACAGTTGCCGGAATCACTGACGACGATGCTGTCGCCACAGGCTCGTATACCGTAAGGCCAGCACAGGCTGTCGCGCACCGGCATTTGCCAGCGGTTGTCCCCCTTGGCCGAAAAGTCGGTCTGGCCGGTCAAGGCGCGTGCCGCGGCGCCGGTGGCGCAATCGGAAATATTCCAGCCGATCAGCCGCGAATTGGCGGTGTCGGCCGCCAGCAGCCAGTCCCCCGTGGAGGTGATGCCATACGGCATGTTCAGGGCTGCAGCATTGGGCCAGTACAGCGACTGGTTGTTGTCTACCAGAACCGCATCGTTTTGCCCCAGGATGTGGTCGCATGGAGTTCCGTTGGCAGTGGGCGGGTGTTGCCACACCATGATGCGGTTGTTGCCGGCATCGGCCACACAGAGCTGGCCGCGCCAATGGGTAATGTCATGCGGCCAGCGCATGCTCAATGCCGATGGCGCGCCACCGGCATTTTCATCGCGGCAGGTGAAGTTGTGCTGACCCAGCACCAGGTCGGCGGCTTGTCCATTGGCGGTGGGCAGGCCGTACCACATCAACACGCGCCGGTTGCCGCTATCGGCCACCCACAACCGCGCACCGTCCCAAAACACGCCATACGGCCAGAACAGGCTTTGGCTGCAGGGCGCATCGGCGCCGCGATTGGCCAGCGCGCCCGAAAAATCGGCCTGCCCCAGCACCAGATCGGCAGGCACGTTGTGATCACGTGGCAATTGGCGCCAGATCAGAATGCGGTGATTCCAAGCGTCGGCCACCGCCAGACCTTGGCCACAGGCGGTCACGCCGGTGGGAACATTGAGCGTAGCCGCCGTCGGCTGGCCCTTGGCGTTGCGCCCTTCGTGCCAAAAGTCGGGCTGGCCGATAACCCAGTCGGCCGGTGTGTCGTCAGCCAGCGACAATCTGGCCCAGCCCAGCAGCCGATGATGTCCGGTATCGCTGACCCACAGCGGGCCATCGATGCCGACCAGGCAGGCGCCGCGCGGACCGAACAGCGAAGCCGCGTCCGGCGTGATCGGTACCGCCAGACCGTCCATGCCCATGGACCCACCCAGACAAACCGCAGGCCCGCCCGCATCCAGCAAAGCCGCCGGCGTGCCGGCCGCCCCGGTTTGCTTGAGCGCCGATGTCAGACGCACCCGCAAGGAACTGGTCGCGGCATTGGGTAAAGCGGTGACCATGTCCATTAAAGCCCCCACGCTCCGCACTGCGTGTCGTCGCTGCCCCCCGAGGGGGCGTTCGTTTGCTTGAAGCGGTTCAGCGCTGCTCTCATTGCTTCTACTCCTCCAGCCGCACCTGGACGCGGTTGCCGGTTACCCGCACCGCGTGCACCTTAAGCTGCACCTCGGGCGCCGTGAGGCACTCGCCGGTCGCCAGCAGGTACTGAAAGCCATGGTACGAACAGGTGATAACGCCGTCTGCCACGGCCCCCATTTCCAGCGGCATGCCGAGATGCGCACACTGGTTGTCGAAGCAACTGACGCTGCCGCCGCGCTTGCTCAGCAACACCGAGCGGTTCTTGACCCGGCGCTCGGTTATGCCGCCCTCGGGAATTTCGTTCAGATCGCCCGCCTCGACCCATCCCGCCTTGGCGTGTTGCGCGAACGGGCTGATGAAATGCACGGTGGATTCGCCGTTTGGCGCCGCTGTTCCAGACTTGACACTGTGGTTGCCAGCAGTGCCTCCCTCGGGCGCACCCTTGCTGACCTGGTGGATGTGCAGGATCTCAGGGCAGTGGCTGCGAATGGATTTCTCCACGCCTTCGGTCAAGGTCTGGCTGGACGCCGGGCAACCGTGGCAAGCGCCGATCAAGCGTACCTCCACGGTATCCGGTGGCCGGACCGCCACCAACTCGACATCGCCGCCATGGGTGGCCATGAAGGGCCGGACTTCATCCAGCGCACGCTCGATACGGGCCGGCAAAGACTCTTTAACCAGGCCGTGGAAACGCAACACGCCGTAGACCAACGGATCGGTGACCGCCTGGCCGAGACGCGCGCGTGCTGCCGGGTCGTCCTTCAGGCTGCGGATCAGTCGCGTGAACGCCTCTTTGTTCAGTTCTTCGATGGCACTTTTCAAGGCCTGCACGGTCATGCGTTGCGATTCGTCCCAGCTACCGACCAGGCCTTCCAGGCTGGTGATGGCACGCACCATTTGCTCCAGCGTTGTGGCAGCATCTTCTCCGATTGGTAGCTGGAGTGCGGCGTTGTTCATCGGGGGACACGCAAAGCTTGTGAAGATTTCGTAGCGAGCGCGCCGAGGTCAGGTCCAGCAGCGCAACCGTACACCCGTACGGTGAGCAGCACCGGGCTGAGATCGGTGGGCGCAGTAGAAAGAAGCATAACTTTCAGGCGTATTTGAGGTTGCGAAATAGCCAAGGCTGTAGCGCGCCGGTGCCGAATGCCACCACAACGACCGCCAGCCACAGAGGCACTCCGAGCTTGACCAGAACCGGCAACACCACCACGGCCGTCACAAAACCAATCAGCCATTGCCGCGCGACCTGACCCGGCTCACGAAATAGTTTGCCTTTGACAAAGATCTTGAGCGAATTGAGAAACATCTCCCACATGATGACCCCCTCATTTCGATTTATGGGTTTATGGATCCCTGGATCCACCTGAGCACTATCAATCCGAGCAAAATACCGGGCACGGCGGCGACCGGGCCAAACAACACGCCCATCATGGAGGCAAGCGGATTGCCCAGGTCCTTACCCGCCAGCTTGACGGCCGCAGCCGCTCCGCCGGCCATTGCCAATACCGCCGCGATCAACGTCCATACCACGATGGCAGCAAAGCTCAAAGAGCCGCTGCCCAGTTGCTGAATGATCATTTGCATGTGCGTCCTTTCCAAAGTTGTCAAATTGCTCCGGCATGTCCATTCGGAGTCAGGTGGCCGGCAACCGATGCGCCGGTCAGTTCCAGTTCAATTTCCGCCAATGCATCCGACACCACCGCCACATTTCCTTCTTGGCCGACGCTGTCGAATATCCGCCGCGCTTCGTCGTACAAGGCACGCGCGCGCATCAGGCTGCCTTGGCGGCCCGATAGCGGGCTGTCCGGGTCCTGTGGCAGGTTTCTGAGCACGTTGGCGCGATTGGAAATGGTGTTGGCATATTCGAGCGGGGTGTCACGCGCATTGCGCACCTTCAGCGCTTCGTCATAAGCTGCCAGCGCGCGCAAATTGTTGTCCAGCGGATGCCCGGAGGATGCGTATTGCAGTGCGTTGCCCAGGTTGTTTTGGATCATTGCGAACTCGGTCGGATGATCGACCAGGTTAATGACCTTGAGCACTTCCTCGAAAGATTGCACCGCCAGTGCTTCGCGCATCTTGCTGCGCTCGTCGGACAGCGGGATCGACAGATAAGCGATCGCCAGGTTGTTGTGCAGAATCGAAAACTCCTGCGGCCAGGTCTCGCGCACGAACACCCGCAGCGAGCGGTGGTAGCACTGGATTGCGTCGTGAATACGCGCGGCCCCCGAGCCGGCCATGGATTGCAACACCAGACCAAGATTCATTTCCGCTTCGGCGCTTTCTTCAGGCCGCGCCTTGTCCCTGAGCACGGGCAAGGCCTGCTCGTAGCAGGCTTGCGCTTTGCGCAAAGCACTTAATCCGCCGTCGGGCAGCGCTTGCAGGGCGGTGCCCTGGCGCGCCCTGATGCGGGCCTGCAATAACGGCGCATCACCGGGGCAGGTGGCCAGCGCACGGTCGTACAACGCGACTGCCTGGTGCAACTGGTCGGGCGTTTTTGGACGTGCCTGCATGCCCATGGCGATCTCCATCAGCATCTCGGCTTTTTCTTCCGGCGAAGCGGTATCCGACTCCGCGACTGCAATAGCGGCATCGAATTGCGACGTTGACAAAGTCTGCGTCACCGTTTTCTCCTTGTAATGGCTAACGAGGGTAAGCGTAGATGGAAAGTGCAGTCTAGAGCGATCATGAATGGTTGTCTATTACTTTTTCAATTTGCAAACTAAGTTAGCATTTTTACGGAGCTTTGGGGATTGAGGTGATGGCCAGTGCCGCCGCTTCGGCGTCCCATTGCGCGGGGAAATTGCGCTCATGAAAGTCTTCCAGATATCCCTTTTCGCGGAAGAACTCCTGTGCGTGAATGACCCGGTCGCCACGCGCATTGCGAATTTTCAGCAACAGGCCTCCGCCGGATTCGGGGGTTAGCGGGAATACCATTACCCGGCCATCGCGATCAATCAGTGCTACCGACTCAATCCCGTTCAAACAGGTTTCGCACACTTCGCGGCTCAGATAGAGGTTGCCCCGGGCAACCGTAACCGACAGCGGCGCCATCCGGGCGGCCGCGACGCGGGCATCAATTGGTGGGGTAGCCATCTATCGCGCGCTCAATTTTCTCGACCAGTCGGAGGGCCGATGCACGTACCGGTGGGCTCAGTTCAAGCCCGAAATCAAGCCGCTGTGCCTCAATCAGGTAAACCGTGACATCGGACGGAAACTGATCGCGGAAGATTTTGCGGCCGGCCGCAAGCGCGTGGTCCCAGCGGAAACTGTGCAAGCTGAACTCGGGCGTGTGATCGGCTTGCACCTCGACGCCTGGCAGTTCGAAAGTGGTGCCCGCTTCGGAGCCGCTGGCCGAGGCATCGACAATCACCAGCTTGCGCGACCCGCGTGCCTGAAACATTACGTCCATGCCGCCCGTGCCGGCATCGAACACACGTACATTGGCGCGCGGCTGCCTGCGCATGAACCCCTGCAAAGCCTGCGCCACAAAAACTCCGACACCGTCGTCCGATCGGTTCGAATTGCCACAGCCGATGATGGTCAACATACGCCGCTGCCACGCACTGTCGGCTCAAATGCGCCACAGCCGGCACGACCATTCGGGCCTGACCGGAAGCTGCAATTCGGGCAGCGCACAAAATTGGCGATGCAACTCGAAATACATGCAGGTCGCACAGGATTGGGTGATTTCTTCTTCGACGCACTCGTAAGCCCGCGCAGTGAAACCCGCGACCCGCAGTTTGCCGGCCTCATCGCCCGGCCGCAGCGCCTGCAGACGCGCGACGATGGCATTCACCGCTTGGCTGGTATAGGCGCGCTCGCGCGATTCGGTTTCCAGGCCGTCCTGCAACAGGCTGGAAAGGCGATCCCTCAGGACGTCGCAATCGGTCTGTTCCATTTTGGCTGTCGCGCCATCGCCATTGTGCGGGCCCGGTGACGGGGCAAAGTCGTCGCGGCAATTGCCGTGGCCCGACAGGTTCCTAGATGCGCCACAAGCGGCACCACCAGTCAGGCTCCACCGGAACAGCCAGTTCCGGCAAGTCGCACCATTTGCGGTGCACCAGGTAGTACATGCACTCCTGGCAACGCATGCGGTCCGGTCCATAGGGCTTGTCGACAAACCCGGTCAGCACCAGTTTGGCTTCTAAATCGTCGGCCAGCAACTCGCGCACTTCGGCAAGCAATTTGCCGAATTCGCGGTCGGTCTCCGGAAACGGCTCGGTTTGCGTTTGCAAGCCATCGGCCATTATTTTCCCGATGCGATCTCGCAACGCGTTTTCTTGTGCGCTCTGCATGAATCGTCTCCTCTATGTAGGCGAAGGGCGCGCGTTTGTATTTGCCGAAGCGATTGTTGGTTGTTGACAGATTACATGATTCCCAGCTCAAGCAGTGCGAAAGCGTGCCAACTCCTTGCCGGTCTTGCCGTCGTGCGCATGAACCGTGCACACCAGGCACGAGTCGAAGGACCGCGCCACATGGCCGACTTCCACCGGATCCGTAGGGTCTGCAATCGGCGCGCCGATCAGCGCCTCCTCGATCGGACCACGGGTATTCTTGCCGTCACGCGGGCCCACGTTCCAGGTGGTCGGTGCGACGATCTGGTAGTTCTTGATCTTGCCGTCCTTGACCTCGATCCAGTGGCACAAGGCACCGCGGATCGCTTCGGTCGCGCCCCAGCCGCGGCCGTCACGTTCCTTGGGCTTGATATACCAGGGGTCGTTGAGCTTGAACTCGCGCAGGCAATGCTCGGCCTGGCGATAGAGCTTGATGGTTTCGTGCATGCGCGCAATCTGGCGCAGGTGAAGGCTGGGGCCACCCATCTTCTTGTACATGTCGAGAATCAGGCCGTCCGTATGTTGCCAGGATTCGCCGTGTTTACCGCCCGCAACCAGTTGCCGCGCGAAGGGTCCGGCTTCCAGCCGCCCTGTCTCGGCGTGGGTCACGGCGGTGGCCCAGGAATATTTGCCATTGAAGTCGGGCGTATTCTTGCTGATGGCCTTGGTAGTCCGGTCAAACGGATGGGTGTCGATGGCCGGTTCGTCATACCAGGCATGCGCGACGTTTTCGCGCGCGTATTTCTGGTCCATCAATACGTGGGTATCGGTCTTGCCGTCGTAAACCCCGCTCTTCATGATGAGCGCCGCGTTGCGGCCGTCTATGGTCGGTTTCTGGTACTTGTCTTCATGCGGCAGATAGCCCCAGGAAATGTATTTGCCGACGCCACCGCCGTACTGGTCGAGGCCCACGTCGAGGCCCATGCGCCAGTAAAAGCCCAGGTCGGAATTGGCATGCGCCGGGCTCTCATCGAGCCAGACCATGAAGTCATCGTAAGTCTTGATCTGCTCGTAACGCTCCAGCGTACAGCCCAGCCAGCATGACTCCAGCCAGTTCTTCTTGAAGTATTCCAGGATCGACCACGAACGCGTGACATCGGACAAGGTGGGCGCGCACATCACGCCACCGGGCACCATGTAACTCGAATGCGGCCATTGGCCGCCGAGCAGGGCATAAATCTCCACTGGCTTGCCGGAGATGGTCACGCCCAGCTCGTAAGAGGTGCCCGTAAACGGCGCGAAACGTTTGCAGGCCTCCTCGTAAAACTGGCTGTTGCGGTACTTCTTGTTGGTCATGTCGATCGCGTACAGGCCATAGAAATAACGCGGCTGGCTCTGCAGGCTCTCAGCAATCTGCCCGAGGTTGCGCGCCAAAATCGCGTTGCGCGGCACTTCCGTCTGCCACGCGGTGTCCAGTGCCCAGGCGGCGCAGGTCAGGTGCGAGGCGCCGCAGATGCCGCAGGCGCGTGGTGTCACCACCAGGCCAGCTTGCGGGTCCTTGTCGCGCAAAATGATCTCGAAGCCGCGAAACAACTCGGCCGAAGTCCACGCGTTGGTAACGACGCCGTCGGTAATGTCGACGCGCACATCCAGGTCGCCCTCGACGCGGCCAACGGGTGAGATATCCAGAGTTTGAACTGCCATGATGGTGTCTCCTGATAAATGCGGGACGGACCGTAGCAGCGCAGCTACAGACGCTGTCCTCAACGGATTAAAGGGTGGGCTCTTTCAAACGACGAAGATGTCTTGCTCGGCCCAGGCCGGCGCAGCGTTTT
>JANYBQ010000614.1 GCA_025360705.1 Betaproteobacteria bacterium
CTCGGGCAACCCGTCATCATTGACAACAAGCCGGGCGGGGATGGCATCATTGCGGCCGACTTCGCGGCCAAGTCGGCGCCCGATGGGCTGACGCTGTACTTCGGTTCCGGCAACTCGATGGTCGCGACGCCAGTGCTGCGCAGGACAAACGTGCCTTATGACCCTTTCAAGGACTTCACACCGGTGGCCAGCCTGGGCCGTTTTACGATGGTCATGGTCACGGCGCCTGGAGTGCCTGCGAAGACGGTGGCCGAGTTCGTCGAATACGTGCGCGCGCGCCCGGGCAAGCTCAACTACGCCAGCAGCCACAGCACGGCGCGGCTTGCCGCGATTCAATTCCTGTCCCAGTACAAGCTCGACATGGAACACGTGCCTTACAAGGGTGATGCGCCCGCCATGGCCGACTTGATGGGCGATCGCGTACACATGATGTTCGGCACCGCGGCCGGCGTTCGCGGCTTTGTGCAGGAGGGCAAGTTCCGCGCCCTGATGTCGCTGCGCGACGTACGCAGTCCGGTGATGCCCGATGTGGCGACCAACAAGGAGGCTGGCGCCCGCATCAGCATTGCACCGTGGGCCGGCCTGTATGGCCCCGCCAACATGCCGGCGGCGGCAGTGGACCGCATCAACCAGGGGCTGCGCGCTGCCGTGGCGGGTGCCGAAATCCGCGACCGTCTGGAGCAACTGGGGTTCGAGCCTGCGATCTCCACTCCGGCAGAGCTGGCAGCGATTCATCGCAACGAATACGAGGTGTTCCGCAAGGCGGTACAGGAAGAAGGCATCAAGTTCGATTAGACAGTTATGAATTTTGACTTCTCTCCCGACCAGCTCCAACTCAAGGAAGAGGTGCGAAAGGTTCTCGCGGATCTGAGTTCGTCGGCCAAAATCCGCAAAGTGCTGGAGGCTGGCTTGCCACTCGACCGCCATCTGTGGGCCACACTCGGCGAACTGGGCTTTCTCGCAGCTGCCATTCCCGAGGCCTATGGTGGCACCGGCGCGGGGTATCTGGAACTCTGCGTCATCGCCGAGGAACTTGGGCGTGCCTTGGCGCCCGTGCCGTTCGCGTCCTCGATCTGCCTGGGCGCCGAACTGATCCTGGCGGCCGGTACGGAGCCGCAAAAGGCGCGCTACCTGCCGCTGCTGGCCTCCGGAAAGTCCATCGCCTGCCTGGCCATGGCCGAGGGACCCGGCAGGCTGGGGCCGCAGGCGGTTGCCACCTGTGCCGAGGAGGGTGTGCTAAGCGGCAGCAAATGGCCGGTGCTCGATGGCGAGTGCGCGGATGTCGCCATAGTGGCTGCGCGCTCGGGCGCAGGCGCGGGCCTGGCGCTGTTCATTGTTGAACTCGACGCGCCCGGCGTGACCCGCGCGGCGCTGGAATCGCTCGACCCTACGCGCGGCCAGGCACGCATCGACTTTCGCGGCGCGCATGCGGAGTTGCTCACCGCCGATGGCTGGCCGGTGTTGCAGTCTGCTCTGGATCGCGCCGCGGTGCTGGCGGCCTTCGAGCAGATTGGCGGCGCAGAACGCGCGCTGGAGATGGCGCGCGACTACGCGCTGGAACGCTATGCCTTCGGGCGGCCGATCGGCTCCTTCCAGGCCATCAAGCACAAGCTGGCCGACATGTATGTTTCGGTCGTCCTGGCGCGCTCCAACTGCTACTACGGCGCCTGGGCAATGGCGCATGGTGCGGTCGAACTACCTGAGGCGGCTGCCGCTGCGCGCGTGAGCGCGACCCAGGCCTTTCGCCAGTGCGCTGCCGAGAACATCCAGATTCATGGCGGCATGGGCTTCACCTGGGAGATGGACTGCCATCTCTATTACCGGCGTGCGCACCTGCTGGGCGTCAGCCTGGGTGGCCTTGCACAATGGCAGGATCGCCTGATCGAACAGCTGACCGACCGGCGAGACCGCCGCGCACACCTAGAGATCGACCCGCATGGACTTTGACGACTCTCCCCACGAAGCGTCATTTCGTGCCCAGGCCCGCGACTGGCTTACCGCACAGGCACCAGCGGCGCTGCACGACGCCCTGGCAGCGAGTGCGGCGCAGACGACTTCCAGCGTGCACCTGCCGCACTTGCCCGGGCTGAACGAGGTGGCCGAAAGCAAAGCCTGGCAAGCCCGCAAGGCGGCGAGTGGCTGGGCTTGCATCCACTGGCCGGCCGACTACGGCGGGCGCGGCGCATCGCCCATCGAACGCGTGGTCTGGCAGCAGGAGGAGGGGGCGTACGCGCAGCTGTCCCACCTCTTCGTCGTCGGCCACGGCATGGCCGGGCCGACCCTGATCGCTCATGGCACCGAGGCGCAGAAGCAGCGCTGGTTGCCGCCCATCGTCTCGGGCGCGGAAGTGTGGTGCCAGCTTTTTTCCGAGCCCTCCGGCGGCTCCGACTTGGCGGGCCTGCGCACGCGCGCCCAGCGCGACGGTGACGACTGGATCATCGACGGCCAGAAAATATGGACCACCCATGCGCATCTGGCCGATCTTGGCCTGCTGCTGGCGCGCGCCGACCCGACGGTCGCCAAACACGCAGGACTCACCATGTTCGCCATCGACATGCGGGTACCCGGCGTGGAGGTGCGGCGCATCCGTCAGATGACCGGTGAGCGGCATTTCAGCGAGGTGTTCTTCAGCGGCGCGCGGGTGTCCGATGCGCAGCGCATCGGCCCGGTCGGTGGCGGCTGGAAAGTGGCGCTGACCACCTTGATGAACGAACGTCTGCACCTGGCTGCGGCCATTCCTACCGGCGTACCCGAACTATTCGACCTGTGCTGCGAGCTGCAGACCCCTGATGGCCGTCCGATCGACGACCCGGCGGTGCGCACGCGCCTGGCGACCTGGGTGGCGCGCTCGCGCGGCCTGCAGTGGACGATGGCCAGAACACTCTCGGCTTTGTCTAGCGGCAAGCAGCCCGGACCGGAGAACTCCATCGGCAAACTTGTGGCGGGCGAGCTGGCGCAGGAGGTGTGCGCCTTCGCGCTCGACCTGCTGGGCCCGGCAGGCGCCGTTATCGAGGGCGGCGACGCGCGCCGATCGTTCCAGAAGATGCTGCTGAGTGCGCCGGCCATCCGCGTCGGCGGTGGCACGGCCGAAATCCAGCGCAATATCCTGGCCGAACAGGTGCTCGGCCTGCCGGCCGATCTGCGCGCCGACAAGGGCCTGCCGTTCAACCGCATCCCCACCGGCCCAAGCTGACAACGACAAACCCATTTCATAGACTGCCATGCCGACCATCACCTACGACTTTCTGATGGCGCAGCGCGCCAGCGACGTCGCCCATGCCTACACCGAACGCGATAGCATGCTCTACGGCATGGCGGTGGGCATGGGACGCGACCCCTTCGACACGCGCGAGCTGGACTTTGTCTATGAGCGCCGCGGCAGGCTGCGCTCGGTTCCGAGCCAGGCCGTAACCGTGGCGCGCCACAACCTGATCTACGAGATCGGCCTGGACGTGCCAAAAATGCTGCACGGCGAGCAGAAGCTCACCCTGCACCGCCCGCTGCCGCCGGGCGCCGAGGTGCTGGCCGACCACCGCGTGTGCGAGGTGTACGACAAGGGTCCGGCCAAGGGCCTGCTGATCGAGACCGACACGCGTGTGCGCCTGAAGGAGGGCCCGCCGCTGTTTGACGTCTACAACCTGTATTTCGCGCGCGGCGACGGCGGCATCGGCTCTCCCGCCACCTTGCACAACACCAAGCCGCCCATGCCCGAGCGTGCGCCGGACCTGGTG
This sequence comes from Betaproteobacteria bacterium, assembly GCA_025360705.1. Classification (GTDB taxonomy): domain Bacteria; phylum Pseudomonadota; class Gammaproteobacteria; order Burkholderiales; family Burkholderiaceae_C; genus CAISIP01. The sequence continues at coordinate 3,732 of JANYBQ010000614.1, forward strand.
CGTGTGACCCAGACGCTGCCATGGCATGCGTTGCTATACCGCTTGACAGGCGACCGCAACGTGATCCATGCCGACCCCGACTTCGCACGCCAGATGGGTTTCAAGGGCCCCATACTGCATGGTTCCGGCACCTTGGGCATCGCCTGCCGCGAGGTGCTGGCGGGCGTGTGCGACTACGACCCAGCGCGCATGAAAAGCTTCGGCACGCGTTTCACGTCCGTCGTGTATCCGGGCGACCGCATCGAGACCGACATCTGGATGGACGCCAACCAGGTACGCTTCCGGTGCCGCGTGCCCGAGCGCAATGCCGTGGTGCTCGACCACGGCGAATGCGAGATCTCAAGCGGCTGACCGGCACCCCATTGCACCCAAGCATCTTTCACCAGGAGTCACACCATGCCCAGCTATTTCACTCGCCGCGCCGTGCTGCAGCGCCTGTCCACCCTGGGCATCGGGCTCGGCGCCGCGGGCGTGTTGCCAGCGCACGCCCAGGGCTATCCTTCCAAACCCATCACGCTGGTAGTGCCCTACACGCCTGGCGGTACTACCGATAACATCGTGCGCGCTATCCAGACCAAGCTGTCAGAGCAGCTCGGCCAGCCGGTCATCATCGAGAACCGGCCTGGCGCCTCCGGCAATTTGGGCAACCGCTCGGTGGCGCGCGCCGCGCCCGACGGCTACACCATCGGCATCATGCCGACCACGGTGGGCACCTTCCCATTGATGGCGCAGAACCTGGGTTACGACCCGATGGACGACCTTACCTATATTGGCGGCGTAGCCGAGACGCCGAGCATCATCATCGTGCGCAAGGATTCGCCGGTGCGCAGCTTTACCGATCTGGTGGCCATGGCGCGCACGCGGCCCGGTGGCATCAACGTCGGCTCCGGCGGTGTGGGTGGTGCCGGCCACCTGGTCATCCTGACCTTGGGCAAACTCAACAACTTCCCGGTGACGCATGTGGCCTACAAGGGCACCGCACCGGCCGTGCAGGATTTGATGGGTGGAAATATTGATGCCGCCTCAATGGCCATCGGCGGCGTAAAGGGGCAGGTGGACGGCGGCGCCGTGCGGCCGGTGCTGGTGGCCAGCGTCAAGCGCAGTCCACTGCTGCGCGATGTGCCGGTGATGGAAGACTTGGGGCTGAAGGGCGTCAACGGTGGCGTCGGTTATGTGCTGGCGGTGTCTTCCAAGACGCCGCGCGAGATCGTCGAGCGCCTGCACGGCGCGCTGGACCGCGTGCTACAGGACAAGGATGTGATCGAACGCATGCAGAGCCTCTCCTTCATACCCACGCGCACCACGCTTGCCGAAGCGCGCAAGATGGTGGAAGAGCAGACCACAACCTGGGCGCCGACGATCAAGGAACTGGGCCTGAAGCTGGAATAAGGGCGGCAAATGGCTCACACGCCTCAGAACGCCCCGGGCGCGGATGCCAGAGCGCTGCAGGGAACGCTGGTGGTCGAATTCGGCGCGCGCGTGGGCGCGTCGGCGGCCGGCTCGCTGCTGGCGCAACTCGGTGCGACCGTGGTCTTCGTCGAATCCGTGCGACCCGGAGATTTTGCCCAACCGAAGTGGACCTATCGTGAACAGTACGCGGCCGGCAAAATGAGCCTGGCAGTCGATCTGCACGATGCCGGCGACTGTGCGTTGCTGGAAGCTCTCGCCGCAGGGTGCGACGTGCTGCTGCTCTCCAGCGACGCCGATGCGGCAGCCTATGGCGGATCGCCTTGGTCGGTTAGACCGAGCGGCCCGGTCGTGTGCGACATCACCGCCTTTGGGTCCTCGGGCCCACTTTCCATACGTTCGGGTTCTGCCGCCACCGATGCTCAAGTGCAGGCGCTTACGGGCGTGATGGAATGCACAGGCACAAGCGATGGCCCACCACGCGCGGTGGCGCTGCCGCTGATCGAACAACTGGCCGGTATCTACGGCGCGGCAGGCGTGCTGGCGGCGCTGCGCCAGCGGCGCGACGGCCTGCCCTCACCGGTGGAAATCGCGCTGTACGACGTGGCTTTCAGCGCCATGACTTCCTTCCTCGCGCCGGCCATGAGCGGGCAGGCCGGCGAGGCCGCTACGCGCGTGGGCAACCGACACACCATGGCGGCGCCCTGGAACGTCTACCGCACCCATGACGGCTGGGTGCTGCTGTGCGCGGGCAACGACGAGCAGTGGCAGCGTCTGTGCGTCCTCATGCACGGCGCCGGGCAGGAGCCGCCGGCCCATCTGGCGAAGAATACCGCCCGCGTGGCCCATGCGGAGGAGGTCGATGCCATCGTGCAGACCTGGACCCGCGCGCGCAGCATAGACGACTGCGTCGCGTTACTGTTGGCGCAAGGTATTCCCTGTGGTCCGGTAGCCCCGCTGGACGGCTACCCGCGCGAAGCAAATCTGCAGCATCGCCGTATGGTGCTCGATGCAGTCGATCCTGCCAGCGGGCGAGGTATCAAGCTGCCCGGCTCCCCGTTTCGCATGACGCGCACGCCGGGCCAGGAGCTGACGGGCCTGAGCGTGAAGGACGCGGATCGCGCGCGTGTGAAAGCCCTGGTGCGATCGCCTGCGCCGCTCGCGCGACGCAATGTGCCCACCGGGTTGCCGCTGGCCGGCATCCGGGTACTCGAAATCGGGCACTACACCACGGCGCCAGTGGCTGCACGCCTGCTGGCGGCATTGGGCGCCGAAGTGATCAAGGTCGAACCGCCCGAAGGCGAAGCCGTGCGACGCTGGCCGCCGACACGCAATGGGCAGGGCGTTTTCTTCACCTTCCAGAACGCCGACAAGAAGTCGCTGGCGCTGGACATGGCATCGGCCGAAGGACGCAAGACGCTGCTGCAACTGGTGTCGAAGTCCGATGTGCTGATCGAGAACCTGCGTCCCGGTGCACTGGCACGTAAAGGATACGGGCACGAAGATATGCTGGCGCTCAATCCGCGCCTGGTCTACTGCTCGATTTCGGGTTTCGGCCTGGACTCGCTCTACAAGGGCCGGCCGGCTTTCGACTCCGTGATCCAGGCCATGTCAGGCCTGATGGACCTCACGCGCATCAACGGCATGCCGCTGAAGACCGGTCCTTCGATGGCCGACGTTATGGGCGCCGCGTTCGGTATGACGGCGGTGCTGGCCGCGCTCGAATCGCGTGAGCGCACAGGCGCCGGGCAGTATCTGGATCTGTCCATGCAAGACGTCTGTGCCTGGGCCACGCAAGCCGGCTGGAACCGCGAAGGGGCCGTCGCATCCGAGCAGGGTGTGGTGCAGTGCGCGGATGGTTACGTGCTGGCGGCTTGCGACGTTGTAGAGGTGGCGCGGTGGCAAGTGCAATTGCAGGCTGACGGGAAATCGCGTGAGGCGGTTATCGCCGCGTTAATCGCCGCTGGCGTGGCAGCAGAACCCGTGCTTGGCATCTCCGAGGTGGTGGCCGCCCCACAGACACGCACGCGAGGCCTGTGGTGCGCCGTGCAGGAGGGTGGGACGGAGTACCCGTTGCTGGCCAGCCCGGTGCGCCTGACTCTCACACCTTCGCCCGTGCCCAGGCCCGGGCCGCGCCTGGGGCGGGACACACAAGCCATATTGGGAACATTGACATGAGCACCACCTGCATCGAGGTCGAACAGCAAGGCGCCGTGCGCCGCCTCTGGATGAACCGACCTGAGGCGCGCAATGCGCAAAGCAAGCTAATGCTGGACGAGCTCGACGCCGCGCTCACCGAGGCCCAGGCCGACGCGGATACGCGAGTGGTAGTGATCGGTGGCCGGGGCGGGCATTTCTCGGCCGGGCACGACCTCAAGGAGGCGCAACTGCACCGCGCCGATTTCACGGTGGAGGAGCGCTGGGCTTATGAGGAGCTGCGTTACTTCGACTACTGCATGCGCCTGTGGGATTTTCCCAAGCCGACCATCGCGCAGGTGCAGGGGGCCTGCATCGCGGGTGGCTTCATGCTGGCCAATATGTGCGACCTGGTCGTGGCCGCCGATGACGCACTGTTTGGCGACCCGGTGACCCACACCATGGGCGCGGTGGCGACCGAAGTGCTGATCCACCCCTGGGTCATGGGGCTTCGGCAGGCCAAAGAGATGCTGTACACCGGCGAACGGTTGGACGCCACGCGGGCCCATGCGATCGGCCTGGTGAACCGCGTCGTGCCACGCGACGAACTCGATGCGCGCACGCTGGAGATGGCGACCCGCATCGCGCAGACGCCCCCTTTTGCCATCAAGCTGCTCAAGCGGTCCCTCAACCGCATGCTCGACGTGCAGGGTATGCGCGAGGCGCTGACAGCGCACTTCGACCTGCACCAGCTCAGCCACGTCAGCGAGGAATACCAGGCTACGCGCCGGGCCGGGTTGGCTTCGGCGATCGGCAAAGGCAAGAGCGCATGAGCCGCCGGGCCGTTCCCAAGGTGAATTCCGCAGTGCGCAGCACGTAGCTTACGTTGTGAGCCGCATGTGAGACTTCGCCTGTCGCAAGAGCAGAACCTTATCGAGGCCAGCGTTGGTTCGCTGTTGGAGGGTGAGTACAGCTTCGCGCAGCGCCAGCGCAGTCTGGACGCTCCCCATGGCTGCCGTGCTGAGCTCTGGATGCAGTTCGCGAACATGGGCTGGCTAGCCCTGCCAGTGCCGCAGGAAGCGGGTGGCCTGGGGGGTGGGGCGCTGGAGACTGGCTTGCTGATGCGCGCCTTTGGCCGGCATCTGGTAGTGGAACCTTATCTCGCTTGCGCGGTACTCGCTGGTGGCGTAGTGGCCCGCATGGCGCGGCCGGATCAAGTCGAAGCATGGTTGCCGGGTTTGATGGAGGGGCGCCTGCGCATGGCGCTGGCGCACGAGGAGGCTGGTCAACGCAACCCGTTGGCGCCCGCAAGAATGTCAGCTACGCGCAGGGGTGGGCGGTGGGAGCTGCACGGCGCCAAGCGGCTCGCACGCGGAGCACCGGGGGCCGATGCGTTGCTCGTTACTGCCACGCAAGCGGCTTCTACCGCCACTGCGCAACGCGAGCGCGTTTTCCTGGTACGTCCCGGCGCGGCTGGCCTCTGCATTCAGGCCACGCGTTGCGCCGACGCAACCCATGCGGCGGACCTGTGGCTGGAGGGTGTGCTCGTAGACGATGGCGATCTGCTCGATGCTGGCCCGACTGCAGCACTGCAAGACGCGTTGGCCCGCTGTGTGGTGGCACTATGCTGGGAGGCAGTGGGCGCCATGACGGCAGCCTTCGAGATGACCGTGGGTTATGCGCGTCAACGGGTCCAGTTCGGCCGCCCGTTGGTCCAGTTTCAGGTGGTTGAGCACCGCTTGGCCGAGATGGCGGTGTGCTGCGAGGAGTCGCTGGCAGCCTGCGAGTTGGCGGCGCTTCAGCTTGATCGCGGCGATGGCGACGCCACCGCGCTGGCCTCCATGGCCAAGGCGAAGGTGGGCCGCGCTGCCCGTTTCGTCGCGCAGCAGGCGGTGCAACTGCATGGCGCGATGGGTGTGACCGAGGAATTGGCGATTGCCAGCTATTTCCGCCGGCTCACTGCCTTCACGCAGCAGTATGGCGCCACCGATTGGCATGCGCAGGCATTTGCCGAAGGGCAGCTTGGCGGCGGCGCCTGGCGCCAAAGCAGCACGCTGCCGCTAACCGGCCCGCGCACTGGAGCCGCAGCATGAACCTGCTGCTGGACACCGAAGACACCGCCTTTCGCGAGGAGGTGCGCTCGTTTCTAACCGCCCACCTGACACCTGCGCTGCTGCGCGGCCAATACCTGAATGCTGCCATCTACCCAGAGCCCGAGATATCGCTCGCCTGGCAGAAGATGCTGCACCGTCGCGGCTGGCTGGTGCCGCTGTGGCCGCGCGAATGGGGCGGCACCGGATGGACACCCGTACAGCGCTTCATCTTCGAGACCGAGTGTGCGCTGGCGGGTGCGCCGCTGGTGCATCCGATGGGCGTGCGCCTGCTGGGCCCGGTGCTGCTGCGCTACGGCACCGAGGCGCAGAAACAGCACTACCTGCCACGCATCCTCGCCGGCGTTGACTACTGGTGCCAGGGCTTCTCCGAGCCCGGAGCAGGTTCGGACCTTGCCTCACTCAAGCTGCGCACGGTGCCGGACGGCGCCGACTATATCCTCGACGGCTCCAAAATATGGACCACGCATGCGCAGCATGCCAACCGCATGTTCGCGCTGGTGCGCACCAGCACCGAGGGCAAGCGCCAGGACGGCATCAGCTTCCTGCTCATTGACATGCACAGCCCGGGTGTCACGGTGCGGCCGATCCGGACCATTGGTGGCGACCACGACCTCAACGAGGTGTTCTTCGACCAGGTGCGTGTACCCCAGGCCAACCGCGTAGGTGAAGAGAACGCGGGCTGGGAATGCGCGCGCTACCTGCTGGAGTTCGAACGGGGGGCAGGCATCTTCAGCCCGCGCCTGCGATCACAGCTCAAACGCGTGGGCGACGTGATGCAGACCCAGCAAGCGCAAGGCAGCGCGTACGACGGCCACCTGTACCGGCGCTTCGGCAACGTGCTGGCCGACCTTGACACCTTCGAGATGCTGGAACTCAAGACCCTTGCGTTGCTGGAGCCCGCTCAGGCACCGGGCCCGCTGTCCTCGGTCCTCAAGCTGCGGGCGAGCCGGTTGCGCCAGGCAATCGCCGAACTGGGCATCGAGGTATTGGGAGCGGAGAGCCTGCGCTGGCACGGCGCCGGAGAAGACGGCGCGGCCGAAGCGGCGCAGGACACCTTGTTGCCGGACTTTCTGAATAGCCGTGCTGCCACGATCTTTGGTGGCACTCAGGAAATTCAGCTGGGCATCATCGCTAAAACGCTGCTGGGCAACCCCGCCCGGTGAGCTGTTTGGGTGGCCTGCCGGTTCCGCATATGGCCGGGCATCACAAATCACTATTTGTGATGGCAAGATGATCATCGTATAGTGGCCGCCAACGTTAGGCGGTCGACACCAACCGACTCCGAGGTTGATTCGCTGCCCCAAACCGGCGCTCAAAGCGCACTCTGAAAGGACGGAGACATGAAAGCAGATTTCGGCAGGCGCTCCCTGCTCAAGGGCGTAGGCGCGATTGCAGGCAGCGCCACCCTGGGTCTTCCGTCGCTGGCCCTCGCCCAGACCGGGCCGATCCGGATCGGCGTCACCAACGCTTTGTCCGGCCCCAACGCCTTATACGGCGAGTCCAACGTTGTCGGCCAGCGGCTGGTGGTAGAGCAGTACAACCGGGCCGGCGGCGTACTGGGCCGGCAGTTGGAACTAGTGGTGCGTGACGACCGCGCGCAGGCCGCTGCAGGCACGGCCATCGCCCAGGAATTTGCGGGTTCCGGCATCCAGTTCCTGGCCGGTGGCGGCGCTACTTTCGTGGCGATCGCCTACTGTGGGCTGGTACCCGAGTTGAAGATGCTGTACATCTGCAGCACCCCGGGGATGGCGATTACGCACGAGGCTTTCAATCGCAACGTCTTTCGCTTCAATCCAAACGCGTATTCGCTGTTCGGCGCGCAGGGGCGGGTGTTGGCGGAACGCTATCCCAACGTGACCAAATGGGGCGCCATCACGCCCGACTACGCCTTCGGACATGATGCGGCGCGCGTGTTCGGCAACGCGTTGAAGCAGTACCACCCCAAGCGCACCAGCAAGGACTTCGAAGTGGCAAAGCCGATCGTGGTGGGCGGCGCGCAGACGGACTTCCGTCCACAGATCAATTCGCTGATGAATTCAGACATTGAGGGGCTGTTCATCGGCATGCCCGGCGCCCCGGAGGTCAGCTTTCTGCAGCAGGCGCGCACCGTCGGACTGGACAAGAAGCTCAAGGTGATGGGCGAGGTGAGTGGCGACGTCGTCCTGCTGGCGTTGGGCAAGGACATGCCGGACAACATCTGGTCCCCCGTGTTCTGGCCTTACGAGCGCGAGCCAGTCAAGAGCAACAAGGTGACCCAGCAGATGCTCGCCGATTACAACAAAATGACCGGCAAACGCTTCCCTAATGGGCATGTGATGCGCGGAGCTATCGGCATCCGGGGCCTGCTGGAGGGCATCAAGAAGGCCAAGACGACCGACGTGCCGACCGTCATTGCCGCGATGGAGGATATCAACTTCGAATCGGAGATTGGTCCCTACACCGTGCGCAAGGCTGACCATGCCGGGATGGCGACCCTATTCGTCGGCAACTACAACCGGGTGGAGGTCGAACCTTTCATCACGCTGAAGGAAGTGCGCACCGTGGCGGAGATCAGCGTTATCGAAACTCCTTCACCCGGCAAAGAGTACATCCAGTAAACCAGTAAACGCGCGGGCCAACACCGGCACCGCCATAAAGGACGGAGACATGAAAGCAGATTTTGGCAGGCGCGATTGCAGGCAGCGCCAGCCTGGGCTTTCCGGCACTGGCACTGGCCCAGACCGGGCCGATCCGGATCGGCGTTACCAACGCCTTGTCGGGCCCGAACGCCGTTTTCGGCGAAGCCAACGTTGTTGGCCAGCGGCTGGTGGTGGATCAATACAACCGCGCTGGCGGCGTGTTGGGCCGGCAGGTGGAACTGGTGGTGCGTGACGACCGCATTCAGCCTGCCGTGGGCACGGCCATCGTCCGGGAGTTTGCGGGTGATGGCATCCAGTTCCTGGCCGGCGCCGGCGCTACGACCGTGGCCATCGCCTACTGCGGGCTGATACAAGAGCTGAAGATGCTGTACATCACCCAGCTCCCCGGAATGGCGATCACGCACGAGGCGTTCAACCGCAACGTCTTTCGCTTTAACCCGAACACCTATATGCTGTTCGGCGGCCAGGGCCGGGTCCTGGCCGAACGTTATCCCAATGTGCTCAAGTGGGGTTCCATCACGCCCGACTACGCTTTCGGGCATGACGCGGCGCGGGTGTTCGGCAACGCGGTAAAGCAGTACCACCCGAAGCGCGCCAGCAAGGACTTCGAAGTGGCCAAGCCGATCGTGGTGAGCGGTACGCAGACCGATTTCCGCCCCCAGATCAACTCCCTGATGAATTCGAACCTTGAAGGCCTGTTCATCGGCATGCCCGGCGCGCCCGGTATCAGCTTCCTGCAGCAGGCGCACGCGGTCGGGCTGGACAAGAAGCTCAAGGTGATGGGCGAGACCAGCGGCGACGTCGCCCTGCTGGCGCTGGGCAAGGACATGCCGGACAACGTCTGGTCCGCCGTGTACTGGCCCTACGAGCGCGAGCCGGTGAAGAGCAACAAGGTCACCCAGCAGTTGCTGGCCGACTACCACAAAATGACCGGCAAACGTTTCCCTAACGGGCATGTGCTGCGCGGCTCCATCGGCCTGCGGGGCCTGCTGGAGGGCATCAAGAAGGCAAAGACGACCGATGTGCCTACCGTCATTGCCGTGATGGAGGAGTTGAGCTTCGAATCGGAGCTCGGTCCCTACTCCGTGCGCAAGGCCGACCATGCCGGGATGTCCGCGCTGTACGTTGGCAATTACAACCGCGTGGAAACCGAACCTTTCATTACGATGAAAGAAGTGCGCTCGTTGCCGGATGTCAGCGTTATTGAAACTCCCTCGCCTGGCAAAGAGTACATTCAATAAACGCCCCGGGGGCTGCCAGCCGCAGCCTTCCACCCCGCCGGATACCCGGCGCTCATCTTGCGCGATCCCATGCAGTTATTCGAATGGTTGTTTGCGGCCTACAACGGTATTGCTACCGGCATGGCCATCTTCCTCGTCGCGGCGGGGCTGACCTGGATCTTCGGGATCCTGAAAATCCTCAACATGGCGCACGGCCACTTCTTCATGATTGGCGTGTACGTCGCCTTCAGCATCATTGGCAGGCACACGGAGTCTCTGGGCAGCTACCTGATGGGGGCCGTCGCGGCCGGCGCGGTGGTCGGCTTTCTCGGCTACGTTACCGATCGCCTGATCCTGCAGCGGCTTCGCCATGTCGACTACCACTACGTTCTGATCGGCACCTTTGCACTGCTGCTGTGCATAGAAGGTGGCGTGCGTTTACTTTGGGGCGGTGATGTGCATACCGTCGATCCACCGCCGGTGTTGAAGGGGGCGGTACAGGTGGGACAAATGTTCATCCCGAAATTCACCATCTTTGTGATCGCCGCTGGGGTGGTGGTGTTCCTCCTGCTTGACTTCGTGATCCACCGCACGCGCGCTGGCAAGCTGATGCAGGCGGTCGCCAGCGACCCCTGGATGTCGTCGATGCTCGGGGTGAACGTGCCGGCGCTGCTGCGCATAAGCGTTGTCGCGAGCTTTGCGCTGGCCGGCTTCGCGGGCGGCCTGCTGCTGCCGCTGCAGGCGGTCGACCTCACCGTCGGCGGTTCTTATCTGCTGCTGTCGTTCTTCGCTGTGATCATCGGCGGGCTGGGCAGCGTGCGCGGCGCCTTCGTGGCCTCGCTGCTGCTCGGCGTGGTGCAGAATCTGGGCAACGTGGTGCTGTCCAACGTGCCGGGCCTGGCGATATATGTCGCGTTGACGGCATTCCTGATTTTTTGGCCCAATGGCCTGGTGCCGCCGAAGGGGGCGCACGCATGAAATCGGCCACTACCGCCCTCGACGTCGAGCCCGCCAAAAGCCTGGCGGGCGCCGCGCCGGCGCGCACGCCGTTGGTGCTGGGCGCACTGACGCTCGTGGCGGCCGCCACGGTTCCGCTGTGGGCCAACCCCGGCCTGGAGTTCATCCTCGGGCTGGTGCTGATCCAGGCACTGTTTGCGATGTCATGGAACATCCTGTTCGGCTACGCGGGGCTGGCGTCGTTCGGCCATGCCGGTTTCTTCGCGATGGGTGCCTACACCACTGGCGCGCTGCTGCGTTATCAAGTCGGACTGCCGTTCCCGCTGATGCTCCTGCTTGGCGCCCTGATCGGTGCCGCCGCCGCCTGGCTGATCGGCATCGTCGCGCTGCGCCGCCTGTCCGGGATTTTTCTCGCAGTGCTGACGGTGGCGCTGTCCGAGATACTGCGTCTCGTGATCAGTTATTCCAAGCTGCTGGGTGCCGAGGACGGACTGTCGAACATTCCGCGCCCGAAGATCGACCTCGGCTTCACCGTGCTGAACCTGGCTTCGTCGCAGGCCTACTACCTGTTCCTGCTGGTCACCGTTGCGCTGGCCACAGCGGGCCTGTGGTGGCTGCTGCACAGCCGTTATGGCCGCATCTTCGAGGTGATCCGCGAGGATGCGCAGCGGGCTGCCTTCCTGGGTACCAACGTCGCCGGTTACCGTATTCTGGCGTTCGTGATTTCCGGCGCAGTGGCCGCATTTGCGGGTGCGCTGTATGCGCCCTGGACGCGCATCGTGACGCTGGAGGAGGTTCACTGGCTGCAGTCGCTGCAGCCGATGCTCCACACGCTGCTGGGTGGCGTCGGCTCCTTCTGGGGGCCGGCGATCGGGGCCGCCGTGTTCGCGGCGATCGGCTACTACACCCGGACCTTCGCCGGGCTGTACGAGGTGATCGTCGGCGGCCTGCTGATCGTGATCATCCTGGTGGCGCCGAGCGGCGTCGTCGGCCTGTATCGCCAGCTCCATGCGCGCCTTGCGGCGCGCGGTTCCGGAGGTGGCGCATGAGCGGCCGGGCCGCTCCCAAGGCGCTTGGCAGCGCAGCGCTTTGCGCGGAGGTCACCTTATGATCCCTCTGCTGCAGATCGAGCAGTTGCGCGTCAGCTACGGCGAACTGGAGGTCATCAAGGGCGTCAATCTGGACGTGGCCGGCGGGGAAACCTTCGCCGTGATCGGCCCCAACGGCGCCGGCAAGACGACGCTGTTCAAGGCGATCACCGGGGAGGCGCCTGCCAGCGGCGGCGTGGTGCGCTTCGACGGGCGGGACATCACCCGCATGCCGGTGCACCTGCGCGCGCGCGCAGGGTTCGGGCGCACGTTCCAGGTGGCGCGTGTGTTCCAGGGGCTGACGGCGCTGGGCAACCTCATCTCCAGCGTCGAGGCGCGCCTGCGCGGCGCAGGAGTTTCCTGCGGTCCGTGGTACGGGTGGCGGCCTGCGCCCGCCGTTGTGGACGAAGCGGAGCACCTGCTGGTCGATCTGGCACTCACACAGGTGCGGCACGTGGAAGCACGGTTTCTGTCGCACGGTGACAAGAAGCGCCTGGAGATTGCGCTCGTGTTGGCGCAGCAGCCCCAGATCCTGATGCTCGATGAGCCCACCGCAGGCATGTCGCACTCCGACCGGCTGGGCATCGTCGACCTGATGCAGCGCCTGCGCCGCGACAGGGGGGTGACCATCGTCATGACGGAGCACGATATGGATGTGATCTTTGGCCTGGCCGACCGGATCATGGTTCTGAACTACGGAGAAGTGATCGCCACCGGTACGCCGGCCGAGGTGCGCGCAAGCCCGCTGGTACGCGAAGTCTATTTGGGCAAGGAGATGATCGATGCTTGAGGTCACCGCCCTGAACGCCTGGTACGGCGACAGTCACATCCTGCACGATATCAACCTGTTGGTCGCCGAGCGGGCGCGCGTTTCCATCCTGGGGCGCAACGGGGCCGGCAAGACGACGCTGCTCAAGAGCATCATGAATGGAGAGCCCAGGGTGCGCGGCCGGGTCGCCTGGGACGGCAAGGCGCTGGAAGACCTGCCGGCGTTCCGGCGTGCAAGGCTCGGGTTGGCGCTGGTACCCGAGGACCGCCGCATCTTCACGCACATCACGGTGACCGAGAACATCGAGATGGCCGCCCACGCGGCAAACCCGGCGCGGCCCGCGCTGGTGGCCGCTGACGTTATTGCGGACATTCCGATGTTGCAGCCAATTGCCTCCCGACTCGGTGGACAGCTCTCCGGTGGCCAGCAGCAGATGCTGGCCGTCGCACGGGCGATCGCCGCACGACCGCGGCTGATGCTGCTGGATGAGCCGACCGAAGGCCTGGCGCCGGTCATCGTTGAACAGCTTGCGGCCGACGTGAAGAAGGTCTGCAACCGGGACGGCGTGGCGCTCCTGCTGTCAGAGCAGAACATCTGGTTTTCGCGGCAATGCACCGACTACGTGTACATCCTCACCACCGGCCGAATCGCGTTCCAGGGCAGCTGGGCGGACTTTGACGCTGCGGGCGAATCCGCCAAACGCCATCTGACCCTCTGACGGGCGTCGGTCTCCTGCCACACCCCGTTATGCCTGGAACAATGACCGCAATGGAGAAAGCATGGAATTCGAGACAGTTGCTGAAGGGCTGCAATTCCCCGAAGGCCCGATTGCAATGGACGACGGCTCGGTGGTGCTGGTGGAGATCCGCCGGCAGACACTCACCCGGGTAGGTACCTCCGGCCGTGCAGACGTGATCGCGCATCTTGGGGGCGGCCCGAATGGAGCGGCGATTGGCCCGGACGTAAAGGTCTACGTTTGCAACAACGGCGGTTTCAAATGGGTCGAACTGCCCGGCGGCTACCTGAGTCCGCACGGTACACCCGACGACTGGAAAGGCGGATCGATCCAGCGCGTGGACCTGGTCACAGGAAGTTTCGAGACCCTGTACGACGCGTGTGACGGCGTACCGCTGCGCGGCCCGAACGACATCGTTTTTGACCAGCAGGGCGGCTTCTGGTTCACCGACCTGGGCAAGACGATGGGCGACTACCGCTACCACGGCGCGGTCTACTACGCGAAAGCGGATGGCTCGAAGATCGTCCGCGCCAAGTTTCCGATGAACACTCCGAACGGCATCGGTCTGTCGCCCGACGGGAACACGGTGTATGTGGCGGAGTCGCTGACGAGCCGGGTCTGGGCATTCGACATCGAATCGCCGGGCGTGCTGAAATCTCCGCAGGGGCTGCTGCCGGGCCGGTTGGTCACCACGCTGACGGACTACCAGCTGATCGACAGCCTGGCGGTCCAAAGCGATGGACGGGTGGATGTCGCGACGCTGTTTCGCGGTGGCATCTCGATCGTCGATCCGCGGGACGGCAACATCGAATACGTGGACGTGCCGGACGATCTTTTTGTGACGAACATTTGCTTTGGCGGCAAGGACATGTGCGACGCCCACATCACTTGTTCAGGCCGCGGCAAGCTGGTGAAGGCACGGTGGCCCTACCCGGGGCTCAGGCTCAACTACAACGCCTGATGGGCTGTGGCAGACGAGCTCCGTCGCCCCGGTGGCGAGGATGTGTTCAAAACTCTTGTCCGTCACTTGGCACACCGGAGACCCAACTTGATGCGGCATAAATGTGCTCCCCTTGGATAAAACGTTTCATCCCAGAACCCCGACACTGCCCCGTACCCCGTTCAACATATTCCGAAAGACAGTGCACGTTGTTATGGCCGCGCATAAGAAATTGTGATTGGCCCCGGCGCAGGGCCTTGCACTACATTCATTGTGCAATTGCAAAGATTGCGCTTAAATTACCAAAATTCATGAACGGAGACCGGGATGAAAGTTAGCGTGGGAAGGCGACTGGTTCTGAAGAGCGGCACGCTGGCGGCGAGTGTTGCGGCCATAGGCGCACCTCACATGCTGTTGGCACAAACTCAGCCGATCCGCATCGGCATAATCAATGCCCTTACCGGTCCAAACTCGACCTTCGGGGAGAACAATCTCATCGGCCACCGCATCGCCGTAAATCAATTCAACCAGGGCGGCGGCCTTGCCGGGCGACAGGTGGAACTGGTGGTACGTGATGATCGCGCGCAGGCTGGCCAAGGGGTGACGCACGCCCGAGAGCTTGCGGGATCAGGAATCAATCTCCTGATGGGTGCCGGCTCATCAGCTGTCGTAGTTGGACTCTGCTCGCTGATGCCTGAATTGAAATCGGTTTTCGTCGTGAACTCCGCTGCGGCCATGGCCATCACGCACGAAGCGTGGAACCGTAACATTTTCCGGCTGTGCCCAAACGCCTACACAACGTTCGGGGCGCTTGGGCGCAACGTGGCTGAAGCCCATCCCAATGTCCTGAAGTGGGGGGCGATCACACCGGATTACTCTTTCGGTCACGATGCCTCACGCGTGTTCGCCAATGCGGTAAGGAAGCATCACACCAAGGGCTCCAGCCAGAGTTTTGACATCAGCCGGAATATCGTTGTCGGGGCGACTCAGAGCGACTTTCGTCCACAAATCAATGCCTTGATGAATTCCAGTGTCGAAGGTTTGTTCATCGGGCTGCAGGGCGCGAATGAGATCAACTTTTTCCAACAAGCGCGGGCTGTTGGATTGGATAAGAAGCTCAAGGTTCTGGCCGAAACGGGTGGCGACGTGGTGTTTCTGACGCTTGGCAAAGATATGCCCGAGGCGGTCTGGACCGCCGCGTTCTGGCCGTACTCAGTTGAGCCCTTGAAAAGCCACAAGGCAAGCCAACAATTGCTGGGGGATTACATCGCCATGACCGGCAATCAGCTGCCCAATGGCCATATGTACAAGGGTTACCATGCGATGCAGGGCTTTCTCGAAGGCATCAAGAAAGCCAAATCGACCGAAACTGAAGCAGTGATAAACGCTATGGAAGACTTGACGTGGCAGTCTCCGACGGGAACGGTCAGTATTCGCAAGCCGGATCACGCTGCAATCGGAGCCTTTTTCATCGCGCAATACGTGCGCCAGGACACAGCGCCTTTCGTCAGGGTCAAGCAGGTTCGTCCGACCTCCGAGCTTGCCCTGATCGAGACGCCCTCAACCGGCAAAGAGTATGTCATGTAGTACTGCGCCACCGATATATGCGACTTCACTATTGAAAGATCGCTTCGTCAGTAGTCGCTGGTGATGAATGGCCACTGATTCATGGCGGCTCCTCTGGCAACGAACAGCGCTCATTTGATTCGACCTGCAAAAAACTCAATCGATTCTTGGCCCCACACGCTGATGGCAACCCAAAGTAGACCCGCCACCACATCGGGCCGGTAGTTCTGCTTTAGGTGGTTTCTCGCGATTCATATTTCAACGGCTTTTGGCAAGTGCATGCGCGTCAAGCCAATAGATTTCAAGGCGGCGTTCGAGGCCCGAATCCATTCCTGGTGCCAGGACTATGGGACATGGCGGCGCGAAGGCATGACGACTCCGCGCCCATCATCAGCCATGCCGATGTTCGACCACGCGGAGGAAATAGCCGGCGCGATGTATTCCGCGCCCGGCAGCGACAGGCATGGTGAAGTGATTCACCGGAAAGGATTTGGCGCGGACGTGCCCAATCCGCTGTCGGCGGAACGCCGGCAACTCGCGCGTCTGCTCGAAGTGCGCAAGCCCGTGCCGGTCCTGGTGGCCGGCTGGCAGCGTCGTCCTGTACTAATGCAATCTATTCCATGGCTCGGGTCAACATGTCGGCGCGCGACCGGCGCCAGATCTACATCGTCTACAACCCAATTGCCAACAAGCCATTGCCGGTGGAGAATCCGCGGTCCGACTTCGACTGTTCGCGCAACCCTACGCCGATTGCGATGGGGCACGATGAGGATATTTTCACGGTGATGGAGATCTGTGCCAGCGCCTTTAGCCGCCGTTTATGGCCACCTATGCCGAATGACGATAACACGCGCGATGGCGCTGCCTATTATTGACCGGCACCCCGTCCCAGGCCCTTTCAGACTTTCATTTCAAGGAGACTTTCCATGCTGAAAAATCGCTTGCTTCATGCTCTGCTCGCCCTTGCCTGCATCGCCGGCCCGGTGTCGCCGGCCCGGGCCGACTATCCGGATCGCCCGATCAAATTGATCATGCCGTACGCGGCCGGCGCGGGCGCGATGGACCTCGCGGCGCGCCTGATATCGGACAAGCTGACGGTCCGCATGGGCAATCCCGTCATCGTGGTGAATCAGCCCGGCGCTAGCGGAACGATTGCCGCCGCCGCCACGGCGCGCGGTCCCAAGGACGGATACATGATGTATTTCGGCGCGGCGTCGGCGCTGGGTTATACCAAGCTCATCAACAAGGACTTGGCCTACGACCCGCAGAAGGACTTCACGCCGGTCGCCATGTTGGGCACCGTGCCGGTGGCTTTCTTCGTCAGCGCGTCCAGCCCCATTCGCACGCTTCAGGACCTGGTGGCCACCGCCAAGGCCAATCCGGACAAGCTCAACTACGGCTCGCCGGGTGTGGGCACGGCAACCCATGTGGCCATGGAGATGTTCATGGGCAAGACCGGCATCCGCATGAAACACGTGCCTTACGGCAGCAACGCCAACTACTGGAGCGACCTCATAGGCGGGCAGCTCGACGTGGTGACGGCCGGCATTACGGGCGGCTTGGCGCTGACCAAGGATGGCCGCCTGCGCATGATCGCCACCGCCACCCGCACCCGCTCTCAGTCCGCGCCCGACGTGCCGGCCGTCGGTGAGTTGGTTCCTGGCTACGATGCGCCGGCCTGGATGGGCCTGGTGGTGGCCCAGGGCACGCCCGAGCCCGTCGTCGCCAAGCTCGAAGGCGCCGTAATGGACGTGTTCACCGACTTGGCCATCAAGATCGAGCTGGCCAAGGCCGGCATTGAAGTGGCGCCGCTGGACCGCAAGGCCTTTGGCGCCAAGATGGCGGCCGACCTGGCG
>JANYBQ010000621.1 GCA_025360705.1 Betaproteobacteria bacterium
AGCCAGGTCCGCAGGGCGACCTGCGCGGCTTCGTTCGCCAGCGATCGAACTCCTTCAAGCGCCGCCAGCGCGCTGGCACGCCGTTCCCCGGCGCCTGCGAACCCGCTCGCCGTCGCGGCCCTGGGCGCGCGCCTATGGAAATCGGCCAGCACCGAGGCCAGTTTGTCAACATCTTCGGCGCTCAGGACACCGGCCTCGAGCCGCTCTGAAAACAATGCGCCGGCCGCGAAGCGGCGCATGCACACTGCGTATTCGCGCACCGGTCCTGCGCCATCCAGCTGGGGCGCACCGGCCCTGCCCGTGATCCGGGTGACGCCCAGATAAAGCGTTGGGGCCAGCCTGCGGTTCAGCCGCAGTTCTTCCTCGCAGAAATGGCGGCGCGCTTCCAGCGTAGCGTAGTCCACGAAGGGCATCTTCACCGGTTTCTTGATCTTGTAGGCCCGTTCGCCGGCCAGCAGCACCCACGAGATATGAGTTTCCACCAGTTGTGCGCCCAAGGTTCTTGCCAGGGTGTGGACCAGGTCAGCCGACGTCAGCGTTTGCCGGTCGCTCGCGGGCACCGTGGTGGCCGTCATGCGGCGATTCCGTCCAGGACTGGTGTAAACATGTCAGACCCGGACCGGGAGTGGCGCGTGATTCTCGAGGCCGGCCAGGCATAAGTCCTCACGATCCACTCCATCGCCCGCGCGCAGGACTTCGCGAAGTTCCGCTTCGCGTCGTTCCAGCAGTTGCTTGAAGTGCGGTGCCATATCGTCGATGTAGGTTTCCATGTGTTAGCTCCCGTGGGACTTGCGCTTATTTTGCGAGCCCCAGGTCGCGCGGTTGTTGATCTTGCGCAAGGTCCCGTGTCGCTACAGCGCTAACCTGCCTGGAGTCGCGGCCCCGATCTTCGGGGTGCCCGGACATAAACAGGAATCCCATGAGTGTGCGAAATCTGGAAGCCCTGCTGCGGCCCGCGTCGGTGGCACTGGTGGGCGCGTCCGACCGCGAAGGCAGCCTTGGCCGCGTGGTCTTGCGCAATCTCAAGGGCGGCGGATTCAAGGGCCCCATCTGGCCGGTCAATCATCGGCGCGACAGCGTGGATGGTGAGCGGGCCTGGCACGATATCGATTCGCTGCCGCAGGCGCCTGATTTGGCCGTTATCTGCACGCCTGCGCATACCGTGCCTGGCCTTATCGCCGCGCTGGGTCGCAAAGGCACCCGCGCCGCCATCGTGATAAGTGGGGGACTCAAGCAGCCCGCCTTTGAAGGTGGCCCCTCGCTGGAGCAGGCCATGCTCGACGCGGCGCGGCCGTACCTGATGCGCATCCTGGGGCCGAACTGCATCGGTGCACTGGTGCCGGGCTCGGGGCTCAATGCCAGCTTTGCACCTGGCAACGCCATGCCCGGAAAACTGGCTTTCGTGAGCCAGTCCGGCGCATTGGCGACGGCGATGCTCGATTGGGCCAATGGCCGCGGCATCGGCTTCTCGCATTTCATTTCGCTCGGCGACAGCGCCGACGTGGATTTCGGCGACATGCTGGATTACCTTGCGAGCGACGCCGACACGCGGGCCATCCTGCTGTACATCGAGTCGGTCCATGGCGCGCGCAAGTTCATGTCGGCCGCGCGCGCAGCGGCGCGCAACAAGCCGGTGATCGTCGTCAAGTCCGGCCGCGCGCCCGACGGCGCGAAAGCCGCGGCGTCCCACACGGGTGCACTGGCTGGTTCCGATGTCGTGTTCGACGCGGCGATTCGGCGTGCCGGCATGTTGCGCGTGGATACGCTGGGCGCGCTTTTCGACGCCGCCGAAACACTGGCGCATGTACGCACTATCCGCGGTCAGCGCCTGGCTATTCTGACCAATGGCGGTGGCGCCGGCGTACTGGCCGCCGATGCGCTGTCGCTGGGTGGGGGCAAGCTCGCCACGTTGACCGGTTTGACCCTGGGCGCTCTTGACCAATGTCTGCCGGCGACCTGGTCGCACGGCGATCCGGTCGACATCATTGGCGACGCTCCGGTAACGCGCTACCTGGATGGCTTGCGCGTGTTGCTTGCGGCGCCCGAGGTCGATGCGGTGCTGTTCATGCATGCGCCTACGGCCATCGTGCCGGCCGGAGTTATTGCGGCGGCCTGCCTCCCCTTGCTGCAACTGGCGGGCAAGCCGATACTGGCCTGCTGGCTCGGAGGTGCCTCCGTGGCGGCGGCGCGCGCCTGCTTTTCAGGCGGCGGAATTGCCTGCTACGACACGCCCGAAACAGGAGTGGCCGCGTGGCTGCAACTGGTGGCCTATGCACACAACCAGGATGCGCTGCAACAACTGCCGTCCGCGACGCAGCAGGATTTCGTGCCGGACCGCGAGCGCGCGCAAAGCGTGCTGGACCAGGCCCTGGCGCACGACCGGGAATGGCTGGATGCAAGCGAAGTGCAGGCCTTGCTTGAAGCATATGCAATCCCGACGCTGCCAAGCCGGATCGCGCGCGACGCGCGGGAGGCAGCGGCACTGGCTACGGAACTCGGCTTCCCGGTGGCGCTCAAGATTGTTTCACCCCAGATCATCCACAAGTCCGACGTGGGTGGTGTGGCGCTCGGCCTGGCCTCGACGGATGAAGTCCTGACGGCGGTCGCAGCGATGCGCCAGCGTGTGGAGCAGCTCAAGAGCGGTGCCGCAATCCTGGGCTTCCAGGTACAGTCCATGGCGGTTCGCCCCGAAGCGCGCGAATTGATCGTCGGTATTGCCAGCGACCCCTTGTTCGGACCGGTGCTGTTGTTTGGCGAGGGCGGTACCACGGTGGAGTTACGCCACGCACACGCCGTCGGGCTACCGCCGCTCAACACCAACCTGGCGCGCGACCTGATAGACCGCAGCCAGTGCGCGCCGCTGCTGGCGGCCCATCGCGGGCGTTGCGCCGTCGACGAACAGGGGCTGCTGGTTACCCTGTTGAAAGTCTCGCAAATGGCCTGCGACCTGCCGGCCCTGGCCGAACTCGACATCAATCCGCTGCTGGCCGATGCGCAAGGCGTGTTGGCGCTGGACACACGGGTCCGGCTGCGCCGTCCCGTTGCGGGTGAACCCGGCCGGCTGGCCATCCGTCCCTATCCGCACGTACTGGAGGAGCACGTGCAGTTGGGAGACAGCGCGTTGCTGCTGCGTCCAATTCGCCCCGACGACGGCCAGCGCCTGATGGATTTTTATGCCGATGCGTCGCCAGGCGACATGCGTCTGCGCTTTTTCATGGCGCGGCGCGAGGTGCCGCATTCCGAACTTGCCCGTTACAGCCAGATCGACTACGACCGCGAGATGACCTTCATCGCACTGTCGTTTCCCGACTCCGGCGATCCGACCATGGTGGGCGAAGTGCGCGGCGTATGCGACCCCGACAATTACCGCGCGGAGTTTGCGCTTCAGGTGGCGTCGGGCTGGCAGGGCAAGGGCCTGGGCAAGCTGCTTCTTGCAAAAATGGTGCGTTACCTGCGCGAGCGCGGCACGGCGGAAGTCGTGGGCGAATGCCTGACCGAAAACAGGGTCATGGCCACGCTGGCCCTGCGCCTCGGATTTGAAGTCGAGGCCGCACCCGCGCAGGAAGTCATCACGATGCGGCTGGTTCTGAGGGCGTAAAGGTTGGACTCGAAACGGCGGCTGTCCCGGCGGACTTTGCAGAAGCGGTGGCGGCGGCACGTGAATGGGTGCCCGGCGGCACGTCGCGCACGGTGCTGCAGTCGATGACGCTACCGGCACTGATGGCGCATTGATTGCGCCGCCGACGTACCTGCCTGCGCCCGGTCGCTGCGCGGCGTAAGGCCGGCGGTGCTTGCCGCGCAGGCGGCCATGACCTGAAAGCCTGTAGATCTTTCGCTCAGTCGTCCGCCCGGCGGGTGCGGGCGCGTTGCAGCAGCACGGTCACCAATAGCGCGGCTGCAGCCGAACCGGCCAACACGGGCGAGCCTGCGAGCATCTGAGCCAGTCCGTCGACGGCTTCGACGCTGACCTGCTGGACGTGGTCGACCAGCGCGATCACATCGCCGGCGCTTACGTTTTGTGCATCTTCGAGCCGGACATGCAAATCCGGCCACTCGCTGCGAAAGCGGATTTTCGCGAAGATGCCGTTGGCCACGGCAACCAGCGAGAGAATGCCAAGTGGTCGTATCAGATGCTCGAGCAGGCGGCCCCGCTCAGTTGCGGGAGCCGACGCATAGACCTGGCCGACCAGCTGCGCGATCGTGACTTCCGAGGTCTGGCAGGCCTGTCCGCTGGAAGGAAGCCGATCGGGAGTTTGGTGAGGATTCATATTCTGTTTCCTTTGGTTGTGTCGGGTCGAAAACGGTTCTCACGAAGCATCTTCCGCCGGTATTGCTGCGGCAACGTGTCTGCATGTTGCCGCTCTGTTGCATTTGAAACAGAAGGTCACGCCGCTGGACGGCGAGACTGCTTTATTCGCTACATCGCAGCGTCGGCGCGTCGCACGAATGCGCTGCTGGTTTCCTGTAATTCGAGTTCGACGATGCCCGCGTTGATACCCAGGGGTCCGGCGACCCAGACCGCGTCCGACAGCGCGCAATGCCGCGCGTCAACCGGCAACTTCCCAGCGTCCCGCTATATTCTTCAGCAGCTGATTCACCGCTGCCAACTGCCGGTTGCGCACACTGAGCAGGCTGCTTTCGCTGTTAAGCGCGGCCGTCTGCGCGATCACCACGTTGAGATAACTTACTGTACCGGCGCGATATTGGTCCAGCACAATTTCCTGGTTGCGCCGTGCCGCCTGCAAGGCCTCGTCCTGCAGTTGCGCCTCGCGTTGCAGCTGGTTCGCCAGCACCAGGTTGTCTTCGACTTCCTGCAGCGCGATGAGTACGGTCTGGCGGTAAGTCGAAGTGGCCTGCTCGGCGCTGTTGCGTGCCTGCGCGCTGGCGAGTTTGCGCTGGCCGCCGTCGAAGATGGCCTGGGCCAGCGAGGAACCCAACGACCAGAAAAGATTCGGCGCGCTGACCAGATTGGCCAGCGTCGAATTGCGGAAACCGGCGCTGGCTGACAGGTTGAGCGACGGGTAAAAGGCCGCATCGGTCACGCCGATCTGCGCGTAGGCTACAGCCACACGGCGCTGCGCCGCGGCAATATCGGGCCGGCGTTCCAGCAGCGTGGCCGGCAGCAGTTCCGGGACGGCTGGCGAGGATGGCAATCTGTCGCTGCGCGCCAGCGTCAACTCGGAGGGCGGCAGGCCCAGCAACACCGCGATGGCGTGTTCGAGTTGCGCGCGTTGCGTGGCTGACTCAAGCATCTGCGCCTGCGCGCTCTTGAGCTGGGTCTGCGCCTGTAACACGTCGCTTCTCGCCACCACACCGGCGTCGTAGCGAAGCTGGGTCAAATCCAGCGACCGCTGGTAGGCCTGCACGCTGCGTTCCAGCAATGCGTATTGAGCTTCGGCCGAACGCAACGAAAAATAGGTTTGCGCGAGCGTGGCCTGCGCCGACAGGCGTGCCGCCGCGAGGTCGTCCACGCTGGCCTGCAACTGCGCCTGCGCGCCGGTGGTGGCCTGCGCCAGCCGGCCCCACAGGTCGATTTCCCAATTGGCGTTGGCCGACAACGACAGGTTGTTGCTCGGGCTTCGCGTGGTGGCGGTGGCAAAACCGTTGCTGGAGTCCGGGCTGCCGGTGCGCGTGGCCGACAGGCCGGCGGACAAGGTCGGCAAACCCGCGCTGCGGCTGGCCTCCAGCGCGGCCCGGGCGCTGGCGACTTGTGCCACGACCGACTTGAGGTTCTGGTTGCCAATCACCAGCCGTTGTTCCAGGTCGTCCAGCACCGGGTCCTGGAACAGCGTCCACCATGTGTCGGGCACCGGCGTTTGTACCGCGGCGCGTTGCCATGGGCCGGTCTCCTTGAACGCGGCAGGAACTACCACCGGTGCCGGCGGTTCGGGCGGGGTTAGCGCGCAGCCGGCCAGCAGCAGGCACAACGCCGCCGGCACTGCCAGCGCGCTGCGTGCGGAAAATCGAAAACCTTTACGTGGCATGGCAATCTTCCAGGTCAGGCCGTAGCCGCGCGCACAGGCGCAAGGGCCGGCTTTTTGCGCCAGCGCAGGCGGTCCATACACACAAACACCACCGGCGTGGTGTACAGCGTCAGCAGCTGGCTCAGGATCAACCCGCCCACGATCGCAATGCCCAGTGGCTGGCGCAGTTCGGCACCGTCGCCGGTGCCCAGGGCGAGTGGCACGGCGCCGAAGATAGCCGCCATGGTGGTCATGAGGATAGGCCGCATGCGCAAGCACGCGGCGCGAAAAATCGCGGTGGCCGCGGCGGTCTGCCCGGCGCGTTGCCGCGCGATGGCGAAGTCGATCATCATGATGGCGTTTTTCTTCACGATGCCAATCAGCAATATCACGCCGATCAGCGCGATGATCGAAAACTCGGTGTTGAACAACATCAGGGCCAGCAACGCACCCACGCCGGCCGAGGGCAGGGTGGACAAAATCGTGATCGGGTGCACCAGGCTTTCATACAACATGCCCAGCACCAGGTAGATGGTGATGACGGCCGCCGCAATCAGCCACGGTTGCGACGACAGCGACTGCTGGAACGCATTGGCCGTGCCCTGATAGCTCCCGCGCACCGACACCGGTACGCCAAGCTCCGCCATAGCGCTGTCGATCGCGTCGGTGGCATGCGACAGCGACACACCCAGGGGCAAGTTGAAGCTGATCGTCGATGCCGGCGTTCCGCTCTGGTGGCTGACTGCCAGCGGCGTATTGGTGGTCTCCACACGGGCGATGGCCGACAGGGGTACCTGAGCGCCGGTCTTGCTGGTGACATACAGGCGTCTGAGAGTCTCGGGGCCTTGCAGGAATTCGGGTGCCAGCTCCATCACCACGCGGTACTGGTTAAGCGGGTTGTAGATCACACCCACCTGGCGTTGCCCGAACGCGTTGTTGAGGGTGTTGTCGATGGTGGCCATCGTCACACCCAGCCGAGCTGCCGCGTCGCGGTCGATCACCAGCGACGTCTGCAGGCCCTTGTCCTGCTGGTCGGTGTTGACGTCGGTCAGTTCGGGTAATTGCGACAAGGCGTTGCGTACGCGCGGCTCCCAGGTGCGCAGGTCTTCCAGGTCGTCGGCTTGCAGCGTGTACTGGTATTGAGAATTTGCCTGGCGCCCGCCGATACGGATGTCCTGTACCGGCACCAGAAACAGATTCGCGCCAGGCTCGTGGGCCAGTTTGTCGCGCAGCCGCGCCACCACCGCGTCGGCCGATACCTTACGCTCGGCCAGCGGTTTTAGCGTGATGAAAAAATTGGCCGAATTGCGCTGCCCGCCGCCAGTGAAGCCATTCACGTTGTTGACCGCCGGGTCGGCGCTCAGGATGCGCATGAACGTATCCAGCCGCTGGCGCATCATCTGGAATGAACTGCCCTGGTCGGCCTGTACACCACCCACGATGACACCGGTATCCTGCTGTGGGAAAAACGTCTTTGGAATCGTCGCGTACAGGTGCAGGTTGAGTGCCACCACGGCCACCAGCGACAACAGCGCCACCGGCTGATGGCGTAGCGTCCAGATCAGGGAGCGGCGATAACCGCGCGTCACGGCCAGGTGCACGCGCGCCGACAGGCGGCCGATGCGGCCCGGTTCGCGTTTGGGCGCGCGGGGTTTCAGCAACTGCGCCGCCATCATGGGCGTGGTGGTCAACGACACCAGCATGGACACCAGAATCGCCGCCGACAAAACCACGGCGAACTCGCGAAACAAGCGCCCGACCACGCCGCCCATCATCAGGATGGGGATGAACACCGCCACCAGAGACAGGCTGATCGACACCACGGTAAAGCCGAT
>JANYBQ010000622.1 GCA_025360705.1 Betaproteobacteria bacterium
CCATGCCGGACTGACATGTATGAACCAGGCGCCGAGCCAGTATGGCAGCAAACCATCGGCCTCCGGGCGCAGTCCCGCCAAACGCGGATCGAGCCAGCTAGTCGCCCCGCGCGCCATTTCAAGCATGTAGCCGAAGGTCGCGATGTCCGCGCTTTTCCAGGGCTCGCGTCCGATGAAGCCGGGCACGATGTAAGCCACGCAAAACAGGATCAACGCCAGCCTTGGCAGCCGGCGTACCGCGCCCTGGGCGACGATGGCGGGGGTGGGTTGGTTCATGCTTGCAATCAAGTTATAGCCTGACCAAAAAGCAGCAGGGCAGCACGGTCACCCGGGCTGCCCTGATTCGGCGCGAGCGCTTGAGCTTACTTAGCCGCTGTTTTACCGAAACGGTTGCGGAACTTCTCTACCCGGCCGCCCATGTTGTCAACCGACTTCTGCGTGCCGGTATAAAACGGATGCGACTCGCTGGAGGTGTCCAGCTTGTACAGAGGCAACTCGCGTCCGTCTTCCATCTTGATCATTTCCTTGGTGTTCGCGCACGAGCGGGTGACGAATTTGAAATTGTTGGACAAATCGACGAAACATATTTCCCGGTAGTTGGGGTGAATGCCAGCTTTCATGATGTGGTTACCTTTCAGTTGCGCCAGCCGCGCCAGACGTTGCGCAACCCAATGCACAATCAAAAATATCCAGCGTACTTTTCGCGTAAAGCTCATGATTATCGCATGGAACGCGTGTTTCCCGGCTGATCAGGCTGATCAGCCACCGCGGCGCATCTGGTCGAAAAACTCGACGTTGGTCTTGGTGGCCTTCATTTGCTTTAGCACCAGCTCCATCGATTCGACTTCGTCCATGTTGTACAAAAACTGCCGCAGGATGCGGGTTTTTTGCAATATCTCGGGCGCCAGCAGCAACTCTTCGCGCCGGGTACCGCTGCGGTTGAGCTGAATCGACGGAAACACGCGTTTTTCGTAGAGCCGCCGGTCCAGGTGGATTTCGGAGTTGCCGGTGCCCTTGAACTCTTCAAAAATCACTTCGTCCATACGGCTGCCGGTATCGACCAGCGCGGTGGCGATGATGGTCAAAGAACCGCCTTCCTCGACGTTACGCGCGGCCCCCAGGAAACGTTTGGGGCGCTGCAGGGCGTTGGAGTCCACACCGCCGGTCAACACCTTGCCGGAAGAGGGCACCACGTTGTTGTAGGCGCGCGCAAGACGGGTGATCGAGTCGAGCAGGATCACCACGTCCTTCTTCAATTCGACCAGCCGCTTGGCGCGTTCGATCACCATCTCGGCCACATGTACATGGCGCGCGGCCGGTTCGTCGAAGGTGGAGGCGATGACTTCGCCCTTCACCGTGCGCTGCATTTCCGTCACTTCTTCGGGCCGCTCGTCCACCAGCAGCACCATCATGTGGCTGTCGGGATAGTTGGCGGCGATGGCATGCGCGATGTGCTGCATCATCACCGTCTTGCCGCTCTTGGGCGGAGCGACCAGCAACGCACGCTGCCCTTTGCCGATCGGCGCGATGATGTCGATCACGCGTCCCGTGACGTTCTCGTCGCCCTTGATGTCGCGCTCGAGCTTCATCTGCTCCTTGGGGAACAGCGGCGTCAGATTCTCGAACATCACCTTGTGTTTGTTGTCCTCCGGCCCGCCGCCATTGACCTTGTCGAGCTTGTTGAGCGCGAAATACCGTTCACCGTCCTTGGGTGTGCGCACCTCGCCTTCGATCATGTCGCCGGTGTGCAAATTGAAGCGGCGCACCTGGCTCGGGCTGATGTAGATGTCATCCGTGCTGGCGGTGTAGCTGGTGTCCGGGCTGCGCAGGAAACCGAAGCCGTCGGGCAGGATTTCCAGCACCCCGTCGGCAATGATCTGCTCCCCTGTACGCGCGCGTTTCTTGATGATCGCGAACATCAGCTCCTGCTTGCGCATGCGGCCGGTGTTTTCAATCTCAAGCTCTTCAGCCTGCTTGAGGACTTCCGACACGTGCAGTGCCTTGAGTTCATTTAAGTGCATGGAATGACCCGTAAGAGGGTGAAGTGAAAGAGAAGCGAGGCGAACGAAAAGGAGGGGGTTTAAGGTCAGGGCAAGAGAAAAGCCCCAACCATAATGTTCCAAACCGGGAACTAGAGCCGGCTCCGGGTAGGAGTCGGCGAACGGGTTTGATTATGACAGGAAAAGAACAGCCGCGAATAGGTGTTTCGGCTGTTGCCCGGCGCTGTTCGCGCCGCCATCGCTCAGAGCGTGAGAGGCAATCGAATGCACCCGCGCCGGGGTGGCCAAGGGCGCTGGGGTAGGCGCGTCGCGCAGCCAAGGCTAGTGCCTTGGCAAGTGGCGCAACACCCCCCGGCACC
>JANYBQ010000655.1 GCA_025360705.1 Betaproteobacteria bacterium
GGTGCCGGCCACGCGCGCATCCTGTTGCGCCACGTGATGGCCAACGCGATGGCGCCGCTGGTGGTGCGCATGACCTACGTCTTCGCGGTGGCGATCCTCAATGAGGCCGTGTTGTCGTTCATCGGCGTCGGACCGCCGCCACCGGCGCCGACCTTCGGCGCCATCATCGCCAATGGGCGCGACTTCATCATCGCCGCGCCCTGGATCACGGTGGCACCGGGCATCGCGATCCTGGTCAGCGTGCTGGGGCTCAACCTGCTGGGCGACGGACTGCGCGACGTGCTCGACCCGCGCATGGCGGTGAACACGCGATGAGCACGACCATGGAGCAGCGCCAGCCGATGCTGGAGGTGACGCAATTGACGACCGCCCTGGGCAGCCGGGGGCCCGAGATCCTGAGCGGCGTGGACCTGACACTGCGCAGCGGCGAGGTGCTCGGCGTGGTGGGCGAGTCCGGCTCCGGCAAAAGCATGCTGGCCCTGTCCATCATGGGCCTGCTGCCACATCCGATCGCGGTGCGCGCAGGTCGGGTGCGCCTGGAGGGCCGGGACCTGCTGCCGCTGCCCGCCCGGGAGATGCGCGCGCTGCGCGGCAAGGAGATCGCGATGATCTTCCAGGAGCCGATGACATCGCTCAATCCGGTCATGCGTGTCGGGCAGCAACTGGGTGAAGTGCTGCGCTGGAAGCTGAACCTGCGCGGCAACGCGGCGCGCGCGGAGGGCATTGCGCTGCTGCGCCGGGTGGAGATGCCCGATCCGCAGCGCCAGATCGACGCCTATCCGCACGAACTCTCGGGCGGCATGCGCCAGCGCGTGATGATCGCCATGGCGCTGGCCGGCCGGCCGCGCCTGCTGGTCGCGGATGAGCCCACGACCGCGCTGGACGTGACGATCCAGGCGCAGATTCTCGACTTGGTGCGCAAGATCCAGCGCGACGACGGCATGTCGGTGCTGCTGATCACACACGACCTGGGCGTGATCGCCGAGATGTGTGATCGCGTGGCCGTGATGTACGCCGGCCGCGTGGTCGAGTTCGGCTCCGTGCTGGATATTTTCGACCGGCCGGCCCATCCCTACACCCGTGGACTGCTCGCGTCGCGTCCCAGCATAACGGCTGGGAACCAGTGGCTCAGCACGATAGAAGGCACGGTGCCGGCGCTCGGTCAGATGGGGGAAGGCTGCAGCTTTGCGCCGCGCTGCCAACTCGCGCGCGCCGCGTGCCGCGAGGTGCCGCCGTTGCGCGAGGTTGGACCGGCGCACCAGGCGGCATGTGTGGCTCCATTCGAACTGGCGCCGTCTGAAACCACCGTCAACGCGATGGCCTTGGGCCAAGGCGCCCCTGCATGACTTCCATACCCCTGATCGAGGCACGCGGGCTGCGCAAGCATTTCGAGCGCCCGCGGCGCTTCCTGGCCAAGGCGGCAGCTCCGCTGCGCGCGGTCGATGGCATCGACCTGCAGATCGCCGCCGGCGAGACGCTGGGCCTGGTAGGGGAATCCGGCTGCGGCAAGTCCACCACCGGGCGCCTGCTGCTGCGCCTGATCGAGCCCAGCGGCGGCACCATCCTGCACCATGGCGAAGACATTACGCGGCTTGGCGTGGCCGCGATGCGCTCCAAGCGCCGCGCCATGCAGATCGTGTTCCAGGATCCGTATGGCTCGCTGAATCCGCGCATGCGCGTGGATGACATCATCACCGAGCCGCTGGTGATTCACTCCGTGGGGGACGCGCGCAGCCGGGCCGCACGGGTGCGGAAACTGCTGGAACTGGTGAGCCTGCCCACGAGCGCCTTGCAGCGTTATCCGCATGAGTTCTCGGGCGGCCAGCGCCAGCGTATCGGCATTGCGCGCGCACTGGCCCTGGAGCCCGAGTTCATCGTGGCCGACGAAGCGGTGTCGGCCCTGGATGTCTCGGTGCAGGCGCAGGTGATCAACCTGTTGCGCGAGTTGCAGCGCGATCTCAAGCTCACCTACCTGTTCATCTCGCACAACCTGGCGGTGGTACGCAACATCAGCGACCGCGTGGCCGTGATGTACCTCGGCCGTATTGTGGAAGTCGCGCCGGCCGCGCAACTGTTTGCGCGGCCATTACATCCCTACACGCAGACCCTGTTGGCAGCGTTGCCAGCTGACCATCCCTCGCAACGCAAGACCCACGTGGCCATTCGCGGTGACATCCCGAACCCGAACGCGATCGGAATAGGTTGCCGGTTCGCCAGCCGGTGCCTGCACGCGCAACCGCGCTGCCAGACCGAAGACCCCTGCCTGACACCATCCGGACCTGGCCACCAAGTGGCCTGCCTGCGCGTCGCGGATGGCAGTCTCCCCGCCTGAAAAACAAACCCTTGCCGCCTGAAAGACAACGCCATGAAACCAAACCCTCGCATCCTGGTTGCCGAGTGCATGCAGGAGATTTCGTCCTTTAACCCGATGCCCTCGGGTTATGAGAGTTTCCATATGGAGCGAGGTGCGCAGATGCTGGCGCAACGAGGGCTCAACACGTCGCTTGGAGGCGCGCTTGCGGTCTTTGAGCAAACCGGCCTGGAGCCCGTGCTGTCCATCGGCGCGCGTGCCGGTTCCGGCGGCCTGTTGTCGGCCGCCGGCTGGAAACGCCTGTCCACCGAGGTGCTGGAAGCGGTTGCGACACAGGCGCGCGGCGGCATCGATGGTGTCTATTTCTCGCTGCATGGCGCGATGGGTGCGGACGGTGAACTCGACCCCGAGGGTTACCTGCTGGCCGAGACGCGAAAAATGGTCGGCCCGGACATTCCCATCGTGATTTCGCTCGACCTGCACGGCATCATGACCGACCGCATGTTGCGCCAGATCAATGGCGTGGCGATCTACCACACCTACCCGCATGTGGACTTTGCTTCCACGGGCGCGCGCGCCGCGCGCATCCTGCACCGCCTCGTGGCCGAAGAACTGCGCCCGGTCATCGCCCGCGTGGTGATTCCGGCGCTGGTGCGAGGCGATGAACTCATCACCAAGTCGGGCTGTTACGGCGAGCTGATCCGCGAGGCGCGGCGGCTGGAACTGGAGGGTGCCGCGATGTCGGCCGGCATCATGATCGGCAACCCGTTTACCGACGTGCCCGAGTTGTGTACGCAGGTCATCGTGGCCACCTCGGGCGATGAAGCAGTGGCGAAAAACGAGGCGCTGCGGCTGGCACGCGAGTTGTGGCCACTGCGCCATCGGATGCAGGGGAAACTGGTAACGCTTGCGCGCTCCATCGCCCAGGCATCGTCGATCACCGGGCCGGTGATCTTCACCGACGCCGCGGACGCCACCTCGTCCGGGGCCACGGGCGACTCGAACCTGATTCTCAAGGGCCTGCTTGACGCCGGTTATCCGAAACGCGTGCTGGCGCAAATCGTCGATCCCGCTGCCGCTTGCGCCGCGCACAAGGCAGGCGTTGGCGCCACCATCACGGTGGGGCTTGGCGGTGCGTTGGACCCGGGACGTTTCTCGCCGATGCAGGTCACGGCCAAAGTGCGGTTGCTGTCCGACGGACGGGCACGGCTGGAGACCATGAAGACCGGGCTCGACGCGGGGCCCACGGCGGTGCTGGAATTCGACAACTTCACGGTGGTGGTGTTCAGCCTCACGCTGAGCCTGTTCGACCGCGCCATGTATTACGCCAACGGGCTTGACCCGCAGGACTTCGACCTGATCGTGGTGAAGTCGCCGCATACCGAACACCATATGTACGACGCCTGGGTCGACAACAACTTCAATGTCGACGTGCCCGGCGCCACCTCGGCCAATCTGAAGTCGCTCGGCCACACGATTTGCGCGCGGCCTATGTACCCGCTCAATGACGGCGTGGTGTTCGAGCCAGTGGCGACCATCTACCGAAGCTGAATCCGCGACGGCTCGCGCGCATCATGAAAATAGATTCGGTTGATTTCTTCTACCTCTCCATGCCCGAGGTCACCCTGGAGGCCGATGGCAGCCAAGATGCATTGCTGGTCCGCGTGGCAGCCGGTGGCCTGGTTGGTTATGGCGAATGCGAAGCGGCGCCGCTGCCGTCTATCGCCGCATTTGTCTGCCCGATGTCGCACGGCGCCTGCCAGCCGGTCAGCGCCTCGGTGATGGGGCATACGCTCAATGGCCCGGAGGACATCGCAGCAATTGCCGCCGACGTGGCCTACAACAGCATGGACGTGCTGCAGGCCGCGCACACCTTCTCGGGCATCGAGATGGCCTTATGGGACATCCTGGGCAAGGCGCGTGGTGAGCCGGTCTGGAAGCTGCTGGCCTACAAGGCCTCGTATCCCAAGACGCCGTATGCATCTTTGTTGTTTGGCGACGATGCGCAACAAACCTTGAGTCGCGCACGGCAGGCCATGCGCGAAGGTTTCAAGGCCGTCAAGTTCGGCTGGGGTCCGATTGGACGTGGCACGCCGAAACAGGATGCCGATCATTTTCTTGCTGCGCGCGAAGCGATTGGTGCCGATGGCATTTTGCTGGTCGATGTGGGTCAGATCTTTATTGCCGACGTGGAGCGCGCTGCATTGCGGCTGGACGCGCTGCAGGCGGCGCGCGCCATGTGGCTGGAAGAACCGTTTCACGCCGATGCGCTAGAAGCCTATGGCGCCTTGGCGCAGCGCTGCACTGGCCTGAAACTCGCAGGCGGCGAAGGCGCGCATAACGCCTACATGGCGCGTCACCTGATCGACTACGGCAAGGTCGGTTTCGTGCAGATCGACTGCGGCCGCATCGGCGGTATTGGCCCGGCGAAACAGGTCGCGGACTACGCCGTTGAGCGCGGCGTAACCTACGTCAATCACACCTTTACATCGCATCTCGCGCTCAGCGCGTCACTGCAGCCCTTCGCCGGTTTGAAAGACCACGCCATCTGCGAGTACCCGGCGGCGCCCAAGGCACTGGCGGTACAACTCACCGGCAACCACCTGGAGCGCGATGCAAGCGGTGAGGTCAACGCACCGGACGCGCCCGGGCTTGGCATAACCATCAATGCGCAAGCGGTGCAGCGGTACCGGGTCGATATTGAAATCCGCGTCGGCGGAAAGACGCTTTACACCTCACCGCAATTTCGGGTTTGAGGAGCGCTTCATGCGCATTTATCTGGCGCCCTGGTTTCCCGCCGCGATGATGGTCGCGTCCGCCTTGATGGGCACGCTTGAAGCGGTTTTTCTCCGCTTGCTGGGCAACCAGGCCAGCCAGGCGCAGGTGCTCCTGTTCCGCTCCGGCATGCAGCTGTTGCTGGTTGCCGGAGTCGGCGCCACTATGACCGGCGGACTTGCCGCGGTTCTCAGGACGCAGCGCATACGCAAGCATCTGTTGCGCGGCGCGCTGGCGGCGGTCTCCTGGTGGTGTTACTTCATGAGCTTCAAGACCCTGCCGCTTGCGCTCGCCACCACGTTGACCTTCTCATCGCAACTGTTCGTGCTGCTACTGGTCTGGCCAATGCTGCGCGAGCGCGTCACGCGGCCGCAACGCGCGTCCACGCTGGTGGGTTTTTTGGGCGTATTGATCGCGGCCGGCATCTGGAATCCGATGGCGCTGGACTGGCATGTGTTCTATGGCCTGACCAGTGCGCTGCTAGGCGCGGTGATGATTCTGATCACGCGTTCGCTGTCCTTCACCGAACGCACCGAGACCATCATGTTTTACATGGGCCTGGTGGTTTTCCTGTCGGCCATACCGCAGTGCCTGTTCGACTGGACGCCGCTGCACGCGCAAGGTTTTACGCTGCTGACCTTGATGGCCCTGGCTGGCACGTTGGGCGCGTGGTTGATGGTCGAGGCCTACCGGCGCGCGGAGGCTTCGGCATTGGCGCCGTACGGATACGCGCGACTTATCTTCGCGGCGGCTCTGGGATATTGGTTGTTTGCCGACAGCATTGCGCCGACCACCATCGCCGGGGCGTTGCTCATCGTCGCCAGCAACCTCGGCCTGGTTTTATTTGTCGCGCGCAACCGGAAAATGGCCGCTCCATAATTGGCGCTCCAGCCCCT
The DNA here is from genome assembly GCA_025360705.1 of Betaproteobacteria bacterium. Lineage (GTDB taxonomy): Bacteria > Pseudomonadota > Gammaproteobacteria > Burkholderiales > Burkholderiaceae_C > CAISIP01. The sequence continues at coordinate 5,983 of JANYBQ010000655.1, forward strand.
TGTTTTCCAAACCGCGAGAATTTTCCATGGCCTCCGAGCTGCTGATTCAAGCCCTTGCCCCCGCGTGCGGAGCGGAGGTTTTTGGCGTCGATTTGG
>JANYBQ010000013.1 GCA_025360705.1 Betaproteobacteria bacterium
CGGCCATCTTGCTGGCGCGCGCGGGATGGTCCGTGGCGCTGGTTGAAAAACAGCGATTTCCACGCCGCAAGGTGTGCGGCGAATGCATTGCGGCGAGCAACCTGCCGCTTCTGGAGGCGCTTGGCATCGGGCCGGCGTTCGAATTGGCAGCCGGGCCCGAGTTGCGCACGGTCGTATTCATGCGGGGGGAAGACCAGGTCGCTGCCGGGATACCCGAGGCGGCCCATGGCAAATACCCCTGGGGCCGGGCGCTTGGCCGCGAAACGCTGGACACGCTGTTGCTCGAGCGGGCGCGCTTGGCCGGCGCCGTGGTGTTTCAGCCCTGGTCCGTGCAGGCTATCGAGGGCGAGGTCGGAGCCTGGCGTTGCCGTGTTCGCGCGCTCGAACGCGATGAAGAACACATATTGCGCGCCCCGATTGCCATTGCGGCGCACGGCTCCTGGGAGGTTCTGCCTTCCGGGCGTCCTGGTCGACGCGTCGCGCGCCGCCAATCGGATCTGTTCGCCTTCAAGGCCAACTTCCGTCACGCGTCTCTGCGCGATGGCTTGTTGCCGGTCCTGTCCTTTGTCGGTGGGTATGGCGGCATGGTCGTCGCTGACGATGGCGTTGCGACACTGGCCTGCTGCATCCGCGCGGATCGGCTCGAATCGGCGCGGCGCGTAGTGCCGGGCGAGCGCGCCGGCGAGGTGGTCGAGGCGCTTCTCAAGCGGGAGTGCCTGGGGGTACGCCAAGCCCTGACCGCCGCCGCCCGGGATGGGGCCTGGTTGGCTGCAGGGCCCATCGATCCAGGCATCCGGCTGCGTGCGCACGAAGGGTTGTTCCGAATCGGCAATGCAGCCGGCGAGGCACATCCCATCATCGGCGAAGGCATCAGCATGGCGCTGCAATCCGCCTGGATGTTGAGCTCTGCCCTGCTGCAAGCCGAAAGTCGCGAACGCGCCGCGGACATCGGGTGGCAGCGCCATGTCGCGCGCGACTTCGCGGCGCAATGGCGCCGCCAGTTCGCTACGCGGCTGCGTTTGGCGGCAGCATTTGCACACCTCGCTGCGCGACCCGTGTCCACGGTGCCTCTCATGACGCTAGTCAAGGGCTGGCCCAGCCTTCTGACCCTCGGCGCGCGATGGAGCGGCAAGGCGGTGTGCGCCGTGGACCTGTCATCGGTCGCCCCGCTCCGATCGGAAACCGAGCTACTGCAAATGCCGGGGACTTGTCACCATCTCCACGATCTCGCCAGACTGAAGAACAGCCCATGAACACTATTTCACTCACGCCACAATTGCTGAACAAAATGGACGCCTACTGGCGTGCCGCGAATTACCTGTCGGTTGGCCAGATGTACCTGGCCGCCAATCCGCTGCTCAAGCGGCCGCTGGAATTGACCGACGTAAAGCGCATGTTGCTGGGGCATTGGGGCACTACGCCCGGGCAGAACTTCATCTACGTGCACTTGAACCGTGTCATCCGGCAATACGACCTCGACATGATTTACATCTCGGGTCCCGGGCATGGCGGCCCGGCCGTTGTCGCCAACACTTATCTGGAAGGCAGTTACAGCGAGGTCTACCCCAACATCAGCCAGGACGAGGCGGGGCTGCAAAAACTGTTCCTGCAGTTCTCGTTTCCCGGCGGCATTCCGAGTCACGCCTCGCCCGAGACGCCGGGGTCGATCCACGAGGGCGGCGAGCTGGGTTATTCGCTGAGCCATGCGTTTGGCGCGGTGTTCGACAACCCGGAGCTGGTGGTGGCCTGTGTCATTGGCGACGGTGAGGCCGAGACCGGGCCGCTGGCCACCGCGTGGCATTCCAACAAGTTCCTGGACCCCGTGACCGACGGCGCTGTGTTGCCGATCCTGCACCTCAATGGCTACAAGATCGCCAACCCTGCCGTGCTGGCGCGAATCACGCACGAGGAACTGGAGCAACTGTTGCGCGGTTACGGGTGGACGCCTTATTTCGTGGAAGGCCACGAGCCGGCGGCGATGCACAAGGCCATGGCCGCGGCGCTCGACACGGCGGTACAGCAGATCCAGCGGATCCAGCAGCAGGCGCGTACCGACGGCAACGCCACGCGGGCGCGCTGGCCGATGATCGTGCTGCGCTCCCCCAAGGGCTGGACCGGGCCCAAGGTAGTCGATGGTCAGCAGGTAGAAGGCACGTTTCGCGCGCATCAGGTGCCGCTGTCCAACCCCGCCGCGCAGCCCGAGCATCTGCGGCTGCTGGAGGACTGGCTCAAGAGTTATCGGCCCGAGGAACTGTTCGACAGCCGCGGCCGGCTGCAAGCGGAACTGGCGCAATTGGCGCCACAAGGCGCGCGGCGCATGGGCGCCAATCCGCACGCCAACGGCGGCATGTTGCTGCGCGACCTGCGGCTGCCCGATTTTCGCGATTACGCCGTCGATGTGCCGGAGCCGGGCGCACGCGGCATTGGCGACACCCACGTGCTTGGACGTTTCCTGCGCGACGTTGCAACTTTGAACAACGCGCAGCGAAACTTTCGCGTCTTCGGTCCGGACGAGACGCTTTCCAATGGACTGGAAGCCTTGTTCGAGGTGACGCATCGGCAATGGAATGCCAATACCGAGCCGAATGACGAGTTTCTTGCGCCGACCGGGCGCGTGATGGAAATGCTCAGCGAACACCAGTGCCAGGGCTGGCTCGAGGGTTATCTGCTGACCGGCCGGCATGGACTGTTCAATTGCTACGAGGCTTTTATCCACATCGTGGATTCGATGTTCAATCAGCACGCCAAGTGGCTCAAGGTCACCTCCAGGCTTGCGTGGCGGCGCCCGATCGCGTCGCTCAACTACCTGCTGGCATCCCACGTATGGCGCCAGGACCACAACGGCTTCACGCACCAGGACCCGGGTTTTCTGGACGTAGTGGCGAACAAGAAGGCCGAGGTGGTGCGGGTATATCTTCCGCCCGACGCCAACTGCCTGTTGTCGGTGGCCGACCATTGCCTGCGCAGCCGCCACTTCGTCAACGTCATCATCGCCG
>JANYBQ010000099.1 GCA_025360705.1 Betaproteobacteria bacterium
AGACAAAGTTCAAGGGCAGGGCAACCAAGCGTGCTGGCGATTTGCTGGTCTATCAAAATGGCGGGACGGGCTACGCACCGCGAAGCCCCCCGTGCCAATATGACCTGCGCCACCTACCCCCGAGAAATCAGTGAGCAAAGAGGTAGGTATGACGACCAAACAGCAAACCAAGGTTCCGATGCAAGCACAGAATATTTCTTCCGATCCGGGCGCATCGCAAGGAGCCCGTAGGGCGAGTGGAGATGCGCCCGGATCGGCGCCGCCGGCGAACCCGCCGGGCAGCGATTGCGAGGTCGTGCCGCGCGCTGTGCGGCGCAGCTTCTCCAACGCCGACAAGCGCCGCATCCTGCGCGCGGCAGACCTGTGCACCAAGCCCGGCGAGGTCGGCGCGCTGATGCGCCGCGAGGGCGTGTACTCATCGTCCCTGAGCACCTGGAGGCGCCAGCGCGAGGCCACCGAGCTGGGCGCACTGGCAGCGCAAAAACGTGGCCCCAAAGCCGACCCCGCTCGAATCGATGCCCAGCACCTCGCGCAACTTACCCGTGAGCGTGACCATCTGCGCCTGGAGCTTGACAAGGCGCAGCTGGTCATCGAGGTCCAAAAAAAAGTTACCGCACTGCTGGATATGCTGGCAATCCAAGACAAGCGAGGGAACACCTGATGGCTGGCGCACACGAACTCACCCCGGTGCTCGGTGTCGGCGCGGCGTGTCGGGCCATGGGCCTGTGGCGCGGCGTGTCCGCACGCCAGCGAACGCGCTCGCACCGGCGCACCCTGATGGGCCCGCCACGGCCTGCGCTGCCTCGACCGTGCCCGCCCTTGGCCCTGGACGCCCAGGAGCGGCAGACCCTGCTTGTGACCCTCAACAGCGAACGCTTCTGCGACACCGCACCAGCGGCCGTGCACGCCACGCTGCTGGGCGAGGGGACCTACATCGGCTCGGTGCGCACCATGTACCGCGTGCTGGCCGCTGATGCAGGTTCGCCCGGCTGCCGCGAGCGACGCAACCAGCTCACCCACCCGGCCTATACCAAGCCCGAATTGCTGGCCGTGGCGCCCAACCAGGTCTGGTCCTGGGACATTACCAAGCTCAAGGGGCCCGCCAAGTGGACCTGCTTTCACCTGTACGTCATCCTGGACATCTTCAGTCGCTTCGTCGTCGGCTGGCTTCTCGCGCCCCGAGAGAGCGCCGAGCTGGCCCAGCAGCTCATCGCCGAGACCGTCTCGCGCCATGATGTGCACCCCGGCATGCTGACCCTGCACGCTGATCGAGGTGCTGCCATGCGCTCCAAACCGGTGGCCAGCCTGCTGGTGGACTTGGACGTCGCCAAGAGCCACAGCCGGCCTCATGTCTCTGACGACAACCCGTACTCGGAATCGCAGTTCAAGACCATGAAATACCGCCCCGAGTTCCCCCAGCGCTTTGGCTGCATCGAGCACGCTCGCTCCCACTGCCAAGCCTTCTTCGCCTGGTACAACGCCCAGCACTGCCACAGCGCCATCGGCTACATGACCCCGCACAGCGTGCATTACGGCCTGGCCGCTGACATGCGGGCAGTACGACAGGCCACCCTCGATGCGGCCTTCCTGGCCAACCCGAACCGCTTCAAGAACAGGCGACCGAGGTTGCCGCCTATGCCCACCGCCGCCTGGATCAACCCACCACCAACCGAGGAGAAAGTCCCCACCAGCGAACCACACAGCCGCACACTAAATTAATGCCCCATGGTGTCGCAAAGTCATTGACACGTTCCGGGGCGTGCCCTGGCTGAAGCGTTACAGCAGGCCGCGCGCGACTGCCAGCAACTGCTGATTCGTCGCGGTGCGAGGCGCTGTGTGCGCTCGTATGCGATGACTTAGATTCGCGCACGCCGTGAATCCCACAGAACGCAATACGCGGTCTTTTCCCGTGAAGCACTACACCACCATGACAGCGTAGCAAACCGACATCGGCGCACGTCAACTTGATGCAGCGATCAACGTGCCTTGCTCAGATTCCACAGGTCCTTTTCCTTGCGGGCAAGCTTCGGGAAGGCACTGTCATGGACCGAAGCAAGGCCCTCAAGAGCCATCAATACGTCAGCCGGAAAGCCCGTCCGGTGTTCGTTGCGCCAATTCTGCTGCAACTCATCCATCAGCACGCCGAACTCTGGCTCGCCCCAAAAAAATGCAAGCTTTTCACCAAGGTGCGGGAACGCGGTGACGACCGTCTTGAAATCCCGGGACTCCTGCATGGCCTTGCGAGATTCGCCTGGCATCGCAGTATTGATGGTCAGCGTCATAGGGAGCCCTTGTGTAAATTGAGATCAAACTATAAACGCTTATTTTAAATTTTTGCGGTAGTTCTGCCGGCCTTAGGCTGATCACCAAAAACCCGTTTCCCCGGCGGGCTGGGCTGGCACCTTATCAGGGGCGCGAGGGGCGCACATTGGCTACAAAATCAAAATTACAGGCGAACGCAAAAACTGGATGGCCAGAGCTTGAGGACTGGCATCAACTATCGGCGGTAACAAGCGCCATCAGTTCAATCGTTGAAGCTGCCATATCAACGCTTTTCCTGATACGTCTACCTTTGCGGCGGCTTGGTCGCGTGCTGCACCCTGTTGCAAATTTTCCATAGGGTCCTTGCTGTGACCTTTCCCGGCAATCATCCGCGCCTTGGCCTTTTCCGCGTAATAGCTTTTCAGCTTTGCGCTGGCCATGGCAAGCTGGCCCTTTTACTTACCTTGCCCTTACACATGTGAACGCTGATCCATCTTTGGTTTTTCCGGTTGCCTCAGTTCGATCTTCATTCAATTTGACTTGATAGCTGCCGCCTGTTTGATATGCGTTCAAGTGGATATATGCCCAACCCGAACCGTCATATCGAAACTCACGAATGCCTTCCGCTTTGCAGGTCCAAGTCTCGTCGGCAGCCACCGCGTGGGAGGAGATCGCCAAAAAGCCGAGGAAGAACAGATTCGCCAGATGTATGGGAATGGGAGTGATAAGTTTCATTTGATTGTCCAAGTTTGACTGCGAGGCCGAGTCAAATTCTCGGTTAGGAAGCATAAAATAATTACGTAGACTATTTATCGCCAAGGTATAGACTTGGCGGATGGACTCAGACGCATTGATTTCGGCCCGACATCAAGCTCTTGAAGGGGTTCTGGACGAGCG
>JANYBQ010000104.1 GCA_025360705.1 Betaproteobacteria bacterium
CTGCGCCAGGCTATTTGCCTGATCGGACTTTGCCTTGGCCGCATCAAGGTCGTCAGCAATCGGTTCGCTTCGCATGGATTTCAGGACGGGGAATGCCGAAACCGCGTCTTCCCAATCCGCGGCGTCCTTGAGATTCGAACCCAGCTCCTTCAGTGCATTTTGCCAAGCGACGGTGGCCTGCCGGTCACCATCGAAAAGTGTCATGTCTGCCAGCTTCTTGTCTACGCCCTTGTCTGTGAAGACTTGAAGTTGCGCGTCCAGTTCGTTCTTTTCTTTTTGAAGGACGGCGATCTTCTCGGTTGCTTCCAAAGTCTCTTTCAGTTGTCGCGCCGCTTGGCGCACGCCTTCAACGAGCGCCGCTTCTTCCTGCAGCTTGGGATCAAGTCGATCAGCCAGCAGCTTGTCGAGGTTTCCTTTCCACCGCGCCGGGTTGTCACCGGTGCGCAGCCTGCGGACCGACGCCCAATCCAGCACCAGCTCGATGCGGTTACGCACGCGATTGATGGTTTCGGTTTTGGTGGTCCAGTGCGGCTCAATGATCGCGGTGACGTGCCCGATATTGACGTTGCGCACCAGCATTTCACCGATGGACGGGTACACGTAAGTTTGCAGCGTGTTATCCCATTGCTGCGCGTGTTTGGCACTGCGCCAGCCCGGAGCCTTTGCCTTGATATAGGCCTCAGCACAGCGCCGGAACGTCCATTGCAGCGCCTTTTCCTGTATCTGCTGCTCGATGATGGATTGCCGGGCCTGGGCGCGTGCTGCAACCGGGTCGACGCCGGCCACGATCTCGTCGCGGGTTTGCTGGGCCTTCTCACGTGCCAGGGCGACGCCAACCCCGGGATATGCACCCAGGCCGATCTCGCGGCGTTTGGTGCCCACCGTCACACGGAGCAACCAGGACTTCGAGCCGGTCGGCGACACCTGCAACATCAAGCCGGGCACACAGCCGACAGCGTGATAACCAGGCGCGGTAATGCGCTTGATTTCCAGCGGTCCGAGCTCCTTGGCGATGCGTGGCATTTATTACCCTCCAATCAACCCTCCTTAGGGTGTGTGACTGGATGCTACGCCGTGATACGGCTTAAATCAAGGTGTTTTTAGAATAACTAGGAAAAATGCGGGTTTCAGGCCTATTCAGTGCTGTGGCTGATACCGCATAAGACGGCTTGTAGTTCTACGGACACGGACACCCTCTCCGCCAGTTATTGAGTCAGCAAGCCAGGTCGGCTTTTCCGCATGCTGGACAGCACCATACGCAAATGACGTCCCGGCCACACCAACTCGTTGGCGCTACGCCCACCGTTCCTACTGCCGCCGGCGGCTAAATACGTAGTGGTAGCCAGAACCGGCGGGTGGCGTCTCGGAGAACTTCAACGCTCGCAGGCAGGTGGTGACACGATCGGTCTGTCGCATGCCCTGGCATTGGACCATGCGGTAAATCTCGCCGTCCAGGTTGCCGATGGCGATCAGCACGGTTGCTCCGTAAAACGGATCTTGGGCTGCGGCTCGTTGGATCTCTTTTAGAACAAATTGATCGTCTGCAAGAGCATCCACCCCTTCAAACAACACGGCAATCATTGGCTGGATGTTGCTGCGCGCATCAGCGCGAGCTGACGGTCCGAAGCGACGCTGCGATCGATCAAGGCCCTGGCGCCCGCGATATCACGTCTGGCCAACAACATTGATGGCCGCAGTCCCAGATCGGTAAACGGACGGCTGCGCAGCGGGCAACGGTACAAGAGGTTCAAGACACCAGTCTAAAACGATTGCTGCAACCTTCTCGCTCGGCGTGTTGTCCGATAGCCAGTGTTCGCGGTGCAATCCAGAATAAATACCGGCGCCGGTAAGCACCAGCCCTGCTGGACGATTGCAGGCTCCGAGGAGTACCCACCATGACCATGCCCAAGCCGCCCTTTAACCCCGATGACGAGCCCAAACCTCCGATTCAGGATCCGCCACCCGGGCTGCCCCCTGCCGCGCCGCCGGCCGACCTGCCACCAGGAGCGCCGCCGCCGCCGGTAAAAATTTGAAGCGGCACGGCGACGCGCATTCTCACGGCAGCGCGGTTACCTTGTTAACCTGCCTGCTGTTTTTACGCCAAGTCCGGGTTTACGCCAAGTCCGGGCCCTCCAGTACGCGACACTACTTACCCCCGGCGCCGGGCTTGCATGTATGCTGTTTCGTTATGAATTATTCCGGCAACCCCAGCAAAATCGAGCAGGCCGTGATCGATATCATCGCCAAGGAAGGCTCCGTGCCGCGCGACAAGATCACGCTTGACGCCACGCTGCAAGACCTCGACGTGCACTCCCTGGACGGCGTGCAAATTATCTTTGCGATTGAAGACAAGTTCGACATCGTGGTGCCTGAAGAGCAGGCGCAACACGCCACCGGCACGGTGCGCCAACTGGTCGACGGAGTTATCCAGCTTGTAGCCGCGAAGGGGGCTTCTGCCTAAAGCAGAGGCTTTGCGATTTCGTGAAAACAATCGTGATTACCGGGCAAGGTTGCGTCAGCGCCTTGGGACTGACCAGCAAAGCGACGTGGGCCGCCATGCGGGAGGGCCGACCCGGCATAACAACCATCACGCGTATACCGGCCGTGGACGCCCGCATGCCCATAGCCGCCGAAGTCAAAGGCTTCGAGCCCGCGAATCATTTCCCTGAAAAACGCCTGCTGCTACTGGACCCGGTAGTGCAGTACGCCATCGTTGCCGCGCGGGAAGCCGTGGCGCAGTCGGGGTTGGACTTCACCAGACTTGATCTGGCCGAACGTACCGCCGTGGTGGTGGGCACCGGCGCGGGCGGCGAAACCTCCCACGAGGAATCGTCTCGCCGGCTGTACGGCGAAGGCCAGCCGCGGGTGCATCCATTCACGATCGTGAAGTCGATGACCAGCGCCGTCGCGTCGCAGGTATGCCTTGAGTTCGGCCTGCGCGGCCCCGCATTCGTGGTGTCCAGTGCCTGCGCGTCCTCCAACCATGCGTTGGCGCAAGCCTGGATGCTGTTGCGTTCGGGTGCGGCGGACGTGGCGCTAGCGGGCGGCAGCGAGGCCTGTATCACGCTGGGTGTCGTCAAGGCCTGGGAGGCGATGCGGGTACTGGCCGACGACACCTGCCGGCCATTTTCCAGGCAACGGCGCGGTCTGGTGCTGGGTGAAGGCGCCGGCATTTTTGTGCTCGAAACGCTGGAGCATGCCCAACAGCGCGGCGCGACGATTCTGGCCGAGTTCGCGGGTGCCGGTATGTCATCGGACGCTACCGACATCGTGCAACCGGACGCCGGCGGCGCCGGGCGCGCGATGCGTGAGGCGCTGCGCCAAGCCGGCATGGCACCGCGGGAAGTGACTTACATCAACGCGCATGGCACCGGAACGCCGAGCAACGACGCGACCGAAACACGCGCCATCCATGCGGTGTTCGGCGACCACGCCCGGCAACTCGCGGTGTCGTCCACCAAGTCCATGCATGGCCATGCGCTGGGGGCGGCAGGCGCCATCGAATTGGTGGCGGTGCTCGGCGCGTTGCACGACGGTGTGTTGCCGCCTACGATCAACTATCTGGAGTCCGACCCGGCATGCGATCTGGACGTAGTTCCCAACGTGGCGCGCGAGCGGCCGGTACTTGCTGCTCTGTCCAATTCATTTGCATTTGGCGGGTTGAATGCCGTGCTGGCTTTGCGGCGCCACGTTTGAGCGGGCGCCTTCAGAACGCTTAACTGACGCTTAACCGCGTTTTGCCTTGGTGAATAGTTGGTCCAGCAAGACCATCGCCTGGTCGATTTCCTCGCTGCTGATATGCAGTGAAGGCGCAAACGTGATGACGTTCTTGTAATAACCGCCGATGTCCAGCACCAGGCCGGTTTGCTTACCTCGATATTCGAGGTCTCCCGCCAGACCGATCTCCACCATCTTGTCGACCAGCTTCTTGTTGGGCGTAAAGCCGTCGGCCTCGCAAATTTCCGCGCGCAGCGCGAGTCCCAGCCCATCGACGTCGCCGATCTCCGGGTGGCGCTTCTGCAGGTCCTGCAGCCCCGCCAGGAAATGCGCGCCTTTGCCCATCACCATGGTCTCGTAGTCGGTCTCCGCCAGCATCTTCATGGTTTCCAGGCCCACCACCGTGCCCAGCGGGGTGGATGCGAACGTCGAATGGGTCGAGCCGGGTGGAAACAGCGTCGGGTTGATGAGCTCTTCACGTGCCCATATGCCGGCCAGCGGATTGAGGCCGTTGGTCAGCGCCTTGCCGAAGACCAGCACGTCAGGCGTGACGCCAAAATGCTCGATACCCCACAACTTGCCGGTTCGGTAGAAGCCCATCTGGATTTCGTCCACCACCAGCAGGATGCCGTAACGGTCCAGCACGCGTTTGAGTTCGATGAAAAAGTTCTTCGGCGGTATCACGTAACCGCCGGTGCCCTGCACGGCTTCCACATAAAACGCCGCGTACTCGCACTGGCCGGTTTTGGGGTCCCAGATGCCGTTGTATTCGGTCTCGAACAGGCGTTCGAATTGCCGCACGCACAACGATCCGTACTCCTCCTTGCCGATACCCTTGGGCCCGCGAAAGCGGTACGGAAACTGCACGAACTGCGCGCGGTCACCGAAGTGCCCAAAACGGCGCCGATAGCGGTAGCTGGACGTGATTGCGGAGGCGCCAAGCGTGCGTCCGTGATAGCCGCCTTCAAAGGCGAACATCAAGCTCTTGCCGCCCCGGGCATTACGCACCAGCTTGAGCGAGTCTTCGATCGACTGCGAGCCCCCCACGTTGAAATGCACACGCCCCGGCAAACCCCATTTGCGCTGTGCATCCTGCGCCAAGGTTTTGGCCAGTTCAATCTTGCTGCGGTGCAGGTACTGGCTGGCCACCTGGGGCAGGGTATCGAGCTGGGCGCGCAGCACGTTGTTCAGGCGCGGATTGGCATATCCGAAATTAACCGCCGAATACCACATCTGCAAGTCCAGATAGGGAACGCCGCGCGTGTCGTACAGCCAGCTACCCTCGCAACGTTCGAATATCTTGGGCGGGTCGGCATAGTGCACCGTGTCGCCAAAAGAGCAGTAACGGGCCTCGTCGGCAAGAAGGTCGGCATCGGTATCGCGCATGATGGTTTCCAGTTAGTTGGCATTCAGAGTGACGGCAGCCCGCGGGCCACAGGAGCAAACGTCGCCAGTTCGGGCAGCAGCGCGATTGCTTGTCCGAAATCGGCCACGGGGCGGTGTTGCAGGCTATTGTCCAGACAATGTTCCAGCAGGCGCTTGCGCGCGAATGTCATGTCGGCACGCCCGGCCACACAGAAGTCGGAGGCACCGTCGCCAATCATCAGCACGCGGCTCATGGGCGCCACCAGAGGCGGCCCCGACCACGCGCATTTGCAGGTGCCACTGGCGGCGACGCAACTGCGGCGACCATGCGGGAAGTCGAGTTGCCAGCTGCGCGGCCCCACGGCCCTCAGGTGATTGGCGATAACCTGGAGACGGCCCAGACCGTAACGACGCAGGATGGCGGAAATAACCACGTCCAGACCATCGCTTAGCACCACCAACGGCCATCCCCGGTCCTCGAGCGCCGCCACAAAGGCGGCGAACCTGTCGTCGATCCGAATCGCCGCAATATGGTCCAACAATTCGTCGCGGCTGCAGCTGAGAAGGCCCACCTGGCCCTGCATGCATACACGCGAGCCGATGCGGCCATCGCGCCAGTCGGCCTCCAGCGCGTCCCAGCCGGGCCGACCAAACCGTACCAGCAGAGAATCGGTAACGTCTTCAAGTGCGATGGTGCCGTCGAAATCGCACAGCACAGTCCAGGATTGCAACGCGGGTTTCCGTTCTCGGTAATGATTTAAAGGCAGCGGGCCTAGCACAACTCGCCCCTTGTCCGCTGAACGGCATTATCGGTTCACCTCTCGCAGCGGCGACAATGGAAGTAACTTTTTATGCCAGAAAAATGATCAAGAAGTCTGACTACTGGATGCCCGGCGGACGCTCCGGTGTGTTGCTGATCCACGGACTTACCGGTACACCGGCGGAGATGCGGTTCGTTGCCAAGGGTTTGCATGCCCGAGGATTTACCGTGTACGGCATGCAGCTGGATGGCCATTGCGGAAACGCGGGCGACCTGCTGGCTACCGGCTGGAGAGATTGGACGGCAAGTGTCGACCAGGCGGCGACGTTTATGTTGCAGTCGGTGAACCGTTTATTCGTAGGCGGCCTGTCGATGGGCGCCCTGCTTGCCTTGCATCTGGCGGCGCAACGGCCGCAAGACGTAAGCGGGCTGGCCTTGTACGGCACGACCTTTCGCTACGATGGCTGGGCCATCCCCGCTGTCGCACGCCTTTCCTTCTTGTTGCCGTGGGCCTGTGCGCTGGGCGTGGGGCGCAAACGCTCCTTCATGGAAAGTTTTCCGTACGGCATCAAGGACGAACGCATCCGGACGCGGATTTCAGGCGCGATGCTCAGTGGCAACAGCGCAGCCGCCGGCCTGCCGGGCAACCCCTGGCCATCGCTGGCCGAGTTCGTGCGTCTTGCCAGCCGCGTGCGCAAAGAGCTGGCTTTGGTGCACGCGCCGTGCCTGGCCGTTCACGCGGCGCAGGACGATATCGCCAGCCTGCGCAATGTCGAGGTTGTACGCAAGGGGGTGCGCGGACCCTTCGAGACTTTGCTGCTCGACGACAGTTATCACATGGTCACGGTGGACAAGCAGCGCGACCTGCTGATCGAACGTTCGGCGCGCTTCTACCTGGACATTGCAGAACGCGGCTACGCATCCGTGCAGGGTATGCCGGCATTGGTCGCCGAGACGGTTTGACGGTGTCGCGCGCACGTCTCGCCGCGGGTCTGGGTGTCACCATCGTGCTCGACACCGTTGCCCAGTTGGTCTGGAAAGGCGCCGCCCTGCGACTGCCGGCCGTGACCGGCACGACCGATACCGTTCAGGCGGTATTGCATCAGCCGCTGTTCCTGGTTTTGGGCCTTATTTTTCTGCTGCAACTATGGATCTGGCTCAAAGTACTCGAACACGCCGATCTGAGTTTCGCCCAACCGATTACCGCCTTGAGTTACGTCGCTGTGTGCGGGTTGTCGATACCGTGGTTCGGCGAGACGCTGGATAGTCGCAAGCTAACGGGCATTTGCCTGATCTTGCTGGGTGTCTGGTTCGTGAGCCGGGGGCCGGCACGCAATGCGGCCGCGACCAAAGCGGCGTCATGAGCGTTGACTGGGCGTTCCCAAGGGCGAACTGCACGGTACGCGGCACGGAGGGTGCCTGATGAGTCAGGTAACAGTGGGGCTGGTTTTGCTGGTGGCGTGCGCATGGATAGAGGGCGCGTCGCAGGTCTGCTTCAAGCAGGCAGTGCGTGACCCGCCCCGCCAGGTTTTCTGGGTCGGCATGGGCAGCGCGGCGCACCTGGTAGAGGCAGTCTTCTACACGGTGGTACTTGCGCAACTGGATCTCAGCATTGCTTATCCGCTCAGTGCGCTGACATTTATTACCACCACCTGCCTCTCGCTCTGGTTGCTGCGCGAAGCCGTGACGCCGACACGCTGGATCGGCGTAACGCTGATTCTCGCGGGAGCATTGCTGCTGGGATCGTCGGCATGAGTGTCTACACGGTTAGTTTTGTGGACAGCGCCCGCGCTATTCCCGATGCACTGTGGAAATCCTGTTTCGACGCCACACTGGAAGGACACTGGTGGTACGACGCGCTGGAGCGCAGCGGCCTGGAACAATTCGAGTTTGCCTACGCCATCGTGCACGACGATGAACGCGCGGTCGGCATTGCGCCGTTGTTCGCGATGGACGTGCCGCTCGCGCTTATCGTGCCGCCGGTCTGGATGCCGCTGTTCAAAGTGCTCGGGCCTTTCGGGCGTGTTTTCCGCAGCCAGCGCACCCTGTTCGTGGGGTCTCCATGCTCCGATGAAGGCACGGTCGGCCTGCTCCCGGGTGTCGACCATTTCGCGGCGCTGAGCTGCCTGCAGGCGGCGCTGGTGCTACGTGCACGGCAACTCAAGGCGCCGATGCTGGCGTGGAAAGACTTCCCGGTTTCTTACGATGCCGACCTGGCGGCGCTGGCCCGCGCATCGGGCATGTTCCGGCTGGAAAGTTTTCCGGGCACGGTCGCCGACCTGCCGGGCCCGCGACGCGAAGATTATTACGCGTCGCTGCGCGCAAACCACCGCAGTAATATCCAACGCAAACTCAGGCGCGGCGCGTTGGTTTTGCCGGTAAATGTCGCGGTTGTGACGCGTCCGGAGGCCGCCGTGCTGGACGAAATATTCGCCTTGTTCTGGCAAACCTATGAAAAAGCGACGACGCGTTTCGAGCGCCTGAACCGGCGCTTTTTCGACCTGATGGCGCGCTGTCCGCAGTCGCATTTCGTTGTCCTGCGCGCGCGCGCCAGCGGCAAAATGGTGGCCTTCATGTTGTGTTTTCTTCTGGATGGCAAGGCCATCGACAAATTCATCGGTATCGACTACCGGCAACCGGCAGAAAGCTTCCTGTACTTCCGGCTCTGGGACGCGGCGGTGGCCTGGGCTAGCGGCGCGGGCGCCAGGGCTATGCAAAGCGGCCAAACCGGTTACTCCGCCAAGTTGCTGCTGGAGCACCGTCTGGAACCGCTCACCAACTGGTGCGTTCATCGCAATGCGCTGGTGCACGCGGTTTACCGGCGCGTCGGCGCGTCGGTTTCATGGGCTACGCTCGACCCCGATCTGGCGCGTCATCTGGCGGCGCATCCGCGCACTGCGCGTATGCTGGACGCGAAGCCCGCGGTTCACTGAAATGTTCACCCTGCCCGACACTTTGGATGCCACAACGGTGGAATTGAGCCGACGCCATCACCAACGCCTGCGCGACGTTTACCGCTCAGTTGGGTGGCCTTGCCTGGACATGCTCGAAGTCGAATTGTTGGCCGCCGGAATGCTGGAGCGTGTCGGCGCCAGCGGTGGCTGCGAAACCTTGCGTGTGACCGATGTCGGTGTAACGCGCCTTGCGCATGTCTTCACGCGCAACAAGGCGCGCCGCTCTCAACACGAAGCGCTGGTCGAAAAAGTCGCTCTGGAAATGGCGCGTGCCGGCCGTGTGGTGTGGCGCGGCCTGAGTCTGCGGGCGAAAGTCCCTGCAGCGGCGGCAAAGCTCGAAGGCGAAGCGGAAATTCCATCGTATTGGTGCATCGCCTGCCCGGACGTTTTCTCGATCCGAAACACCACGGTGGAAGCCTATCTGGAACCGATCGTGCACGAGATCAAGGTCAGCCGCGCGGACCTGCTCGGAGACCTGAAAAAAACGGCCAAACGGGCGGCTTATCTGGGCATGGGCGGCGAGTGCTGGTATGTGCTGGGACAAACCGCGAAGGGCCGCTCGATCGCCGAACCGGACGAAATTCCAGCTGAATGCGGCGTCATGTTGTGTCAAGGCGAACGGCTGGTTGTCGGCCGGCCCGCACCACGCCGGCCGCTTGAGAAATTGCCGTTCCATGTCTGGATGTCGTTGAGCAAAGCCAGTCCTTTCGTGGGGGACGACGCGAGCCAGGCGCTTCTTCAGGGCCACGCTGAATAACGCAATGGAAGCACCGGAATCCGACCCCGCGCCAACACCGGGCAGACGCGACCCAGCTACCGGCGCGGCAGTCGACGCGCGCCGCCATGCCCGGCCCCGACGGCGGCGCACGCGCTGGCTGCGCTGGCCATGGCTGCTTATGGGCCTGGTGCTGCTACTGCTGACGGGACCGCTGGCGGTGCTGGCCTTCGGGGACATAGACCTGCAAACCCCCTGGTACGGCGCCAGCCGCAAGAGCACGGGGCAGGCGCCCGACCCGGCCTTGGTGCGCGATGCGGTGGTACAAGTCTACGCCGCGCGCACGGTGCGCTGGCGCGGCGCCTTCGGCATCCACCCCTGGATAGCCGTCAAGCGCTCAGGCGCAGCCGGCTACACCATCTACCAGGTCACAGGCTGGCGCGCCTATCGGGGCGGCGACGCACTCGCCCGCAGCGACGGCCAGGCGCCCGACACGCAATGGTTTGGCGCGTACCCGCGGTTGCTGGTGGAGCATAGAGGCGCGGGCGTCGATGCCATGATCGATCACATAGAAGCAGCGGCCGCCCGCTACCCCTGGGCCGGCACCTACCGCCTTTGGCCCGGCCCCAACAGCAACACCTTCGTTGCCTACGTCGCCCGGCAGGTGCCCGAACTGGGCCTGGACCTGCCACCCACCGCCATCGGCAAGGACTACCTGGGACCCACCACCTTTATCGCCCCGGCACCCAGCGGCAGCGGCTGGCAGGTCTCCTTGTGGGGCCTGGCCGGCGTGACCGTGGCGCGCGAAGAAGGCCTGGAGTTCAATCTGCTGGGGATGAGCTTTGGCGTGGACATCAACGATGGCAAGTTGCGCCTTCCGGGGGTGGGGCGGTGGCCGTGAGGAGGCCAATCTCCAACCCACAAAAGCGCGACACCCTATCCGCACTCATCCTATATATCGCGGGTGGCATTACCGATGCGGTCGGCATCCGCACCATGAAGGCACAACTGCTGGCACTCATGCTGCTGGGCGCAGGGGCCGCGTGGGCCGGCTGGACCCCGGTCAGCGGCAGCGAAAAGACCTACGACTATATCGACTTGGACACCTTGCGCGTAGACGGCAAGATGCGGCGTGTCATGACGCTGAGCGACCGCACCGAGCCGGACCGGGACGGCGACATGTCGTACCGCGTCTTCCTGGAGTACAACTGCGACGAGCAGAAATACCGCAGCCTGCACAGCATGTTTTTCTCTGGCGCCATGGCGACCGGACGCACTACGGGCAAGACGGACCGCGCCAGCGAATGGCGGCCCGTGGCAGCAGGCACTATCAGTGCATCGGTCATGAAGGCTGGTTGCAGCCGTCAGTAGTCGGGACGCAAAAGGACCGCTTATTTTTTAGCGCTGGTTCGCGCGGCAACCTTCGGTGCTGCAGTGCCGGTCGCCTTGGCCTGTTGCGCTGCGCCTTGTACCGGTGCCAACAGACGCGCGCAATCGGTATTCGTGCCGGGCCCGGTCTCGATCAGCGGTATCAATGCGGCAAGCGGGTTGACCAGCGCCAGCGCGACGGCGCCACCGGCGCGCAGCAGCAGTTGCCCCTTGTCCAGTTCGAAGTCCGGATGCCGGAAGCTGCCATACAGATGCACCGGTGTGCGCAATGAAAGGATGCCCGCTTTCTTGGGTTTGGGACTGACTGTCATGTCGAAGCGCTCATCCTTCAAGTTGAAGCTGCCGCTGCCATCGATACGCGTCTGTTCAGTGTCGATCACGAACAACTGGGACTGGCCGATGCCGTCTTTTACGCTGAAGGCCACGCCGCCGCAATTCACCGCGATATCCTTGTCGCCGCCAACAAAAAGTGAAATCACCTTGCCACCGTTGAGTCCGGCGATCGCGTCGATCATGTTGGAGATGCGCCCATTGGCGATAGCCGCCGTAACGCTGCCATTGGACACTGCCGCCGCATCGGCAATCGAGTTGCCCGTGCCATCGAGCCGTATCTGCGCGCCCAGCTCACCTACGCCCTTGGCGATTTTGGGCATGGTGGGGAAAAGTTTGGCAACCTGGATATTGCGGAAGTCCGCGTTGATGGTGGAACGCAGCGCCTGCTCCTGGCGCGCGTCGATGGTTATTTCCGAGACGATGCGCCCGCCCGCGAAACCGAACTCCAGCGGCTGGAGTTTGGCCACCGCATCATGCAAACGGAAAGAGAACTTCATGTTCTCGACCGGCAGCGCACTCGGCGCCTTGAGACTGGCGGCCGTGTAGTCCACCTCCGCGTCGATCGCCTTCAACCGCCCGCCTTCAAACTTTCCGCTGGGCAGGATGCCATCGCCCTTGGCGGCTAGGCTGCCCGAGGGAAGGATTCTGTCGCCCGCGGTTTGCCTTTCCTTGGCTTGCGCCTGCGCGCGTGTGCTGGTCTCGGCCTGGTTTGGTTGGTTGGTCACGCCCGCGGCCGCTGGCTTGTTTTTGGTGTCCCTGGTTTCCAGCCCGATGATCGGACCCAGGTCGGCGATGTTGAGCAGTTTGCTATTGAGCTTGGCCGTCAGCAGCGGACGCGGCTCCTGCCGCACATAAGCCCCGCCACCGTTAATGTCGGTGGAGCCGATTTTTCCGCTCAGGTTGTCGATGGCATACCGGTTACCCGTTTGGACCAGATGACCACGAAACGCGTACGGCGGCGAAGCCGGCAACGGCAACAGCAAAAAGGGATACAGGCTGGCCAGGGTCTGGCCTTCGATTTGCAATTGCATGTCCACTGATGAGATGTTGATCGCGTCGGAAATCGTGCCTTCCAGATCGATACGGGTGGTCGTGCCTACGTTCAGCCTTCCCTGGATCGGGAATGGAATGTTGGACTCCTGGAAACTCAACACGTCACCGGTAAGTGCCTCGCCGTTGAACGCGGCACCATGATAGGCGCCCTTGAAAGCATATTTGGTGGTGTAACTGGTGTTGACGGCCTTGGCCTTGGCGTCGCTCGCTTTGGATGCGGCGGCCGGGGAAAAGGTACTGGCCGTCACATCCACGCTCAAAGTGTCCCCGTGGTCCAGGTAACGCACATGCCCCTGATCCACCGATATGCTGCTGATGCGAAACAGCCCCGGCTCGGCGGACTCCGCCGGCGGCTTCAGCACCCAGTTCCTGCGTTTGTCGGCCGCCCGCTCGAACACCAGATCGGCCTGCGACAGCGCGGCACGCGGCACCAACACCTTGTGGTCCCACAAATCGCGCAGCGAAATAGAAAATTCGAGCGATCCGATACGCGCCATCGGTTCCCCGATTTTGGACCACGGCGCATTGGCGAAATACACGTCCTTGAGCTTGATCGTGGGGTTCAGGCCGAGATCGACATCCAGGTGCGAGATGCGAAATTCGCGTTCGGTCCGTTTGGATATATACCGTTCCAGCGGCCCGCGAAACCAGTTCCAGTCGAATACCAGCACCAGAATTACGAGCAAGGCCAGTATGCCAAGCAGCCATGACTGCCAGCGTTTGAGCCGTAATATCTTGCTGCGCTGCGTCACGTCGAGCGTTGCTTCGTTTTGCGCCATCGTCCGAGCATTGTGTGCCGACAAGCTGCGTGTTTTGCGGCCATGCCGCACAGCGAGGTCAGGTCCTACAAGGCAACGCGGCCAAAGCGCAGCGACCTCAGCGCGGGAATTGCTCGCGTAGCCGGAGCTTCCAGAACTTGCCGGTCGAGGTGCGGGGCACGGCGCCAATCACTTCGTAACGATCCGGCAATTGCCACTTGGCAAGGCCCTGCGACATCAGGTGCGTGGCCAGTTCAGCAGGGGTCGCGGACTTGCCGTTTTTCCAGACCACGCAGGCCAGCGGCCGCTCGCTCCACTTCTCGTCGGGGATAGCAATCACGGCCGCCTCGGCAACCGCGGGATGCGCCATCAATGCATTTTCCAGATCGACCGAACTGATCCACTCACCGCCCGACTTGATCAGGTCCTTGGTGCGGTCGGTGATGCGCAGGAAACCGAGCTGGTCCAGGGTGCCCACGTCGCCGGTACGCAGCCAGCCATCGTCGGTGAACTTGTCCGGCGCTACCGGCACCCTGTGGTACGAGCCCGTGATGAAAGGCCCGCGCACCTGCACTTCGCCCATGGTCTTGCCGTCCCAGGGCGCGTCGGCATACATTGCCCCCACGCTCGGCACTGCGTGTCCTTCGCTGCCCCCCGCGGGGGCTAATTTTCCTTGGGGCGGCCCGGCGGAAAATTGCCCTTCCTCGCCCGTATCCGCACGGATACGCAGGTCCACCAGCGGCACCGGCACGCCCGCCATGGCGGCGTACCGGAAGCGTTCGTCATCCCCCGCGCCGCGCAACTCGGCGCGCGGATAGGAGACGGTGGCCAGAGGCGATGTTTCGGTCATGCCCCAGCCCTGCAGCAGCCAGACGCCATGACGCGCAAAAGCGCGAATCAACGCCTCGGGCACCGAAGCGCCACCTACCAGCGAGCGCATGCCGACGGGCATCTTCCAGCGGCCCGGCGTATCGGTCTGGGCGCGCTCAAAAGCCTGGATCAGACCCAGCCAGATGGTGGGCACCCCGAGCGACAAAGT
Source organism: Betaproteobacteria bacterium (assembly GCA_025360705.1). Taxonomy (GTDB): domain Bacteria; phylum Pseudomonadota; class Gammaproteobacteria; order Burkholderiales; family Burkholderiaceae_C; genus CAISIP01. The sequence goes on from JANYBQ010000104.1 coordinate 14,084, forward strand.
GGGTGACTCAAGCTGCATCAGGTCGAGCAAATCGTCCGGGTGCAAATGCGGCCCGGGGAACACTATCTTGACCCCTATCATGACGGCGGCATACGGCACGCCCCAGCAATTGGCGTGGAACATAGGGGTAACGGGCAGCAGGCAGTCGGTATTGCGCAGCGCCCAATAGTCGCCCAGCGAACCGACCAGCGTGTGCAGGATGGTCGAGCGGTGCGAATACACCACGCCCTTCGGGCGGCCGGTGGTGCCGGAGGTGTAACACATCGACACGGCGTCGCGCTCGTCGTGTTGCACGTACTGGAAACCGTCCGGATCGGCACCGTCCAACAAAGCCTCGTAGTCGGCAAAACCGTCGGGCACCGGCGCGCCCGAGAACGGAAATACGATCACCTTCTCGAACACATGCAGATGCGCAAACTGTTTGTACAGAGGCAGCAACACATCGTCGATGACCAGGAACCGGTCCTGCGCATCGCCCGCGATCCAGCCGATCTCGTCCGGTGACAGACGCAGGTTCAGCGTGTGCATGACACCACCCGCGGCCGGAATACCGAAATAACACTCCAGATGCGCGTGGTGGTTCCAGCACAAAGTGGCAACGCGTTGCCCTTTCTGCAAGCCGAGCTTCTGCAAGGCGGATGCGAGCGCCCGCGTACGCCGATGGAACTCGCCATAGGTGTGGGTCTTGAGCGATTTGTCGGGCAACCGCGAGACGATGGTGTTGCCAGCAAACAAGGTTCCGGCGCGCTCCAGCAGGCTGTTGAGCGACAGCGGCACGTCCATCATGGTGGCATGCATTGGTTCGTCTCCTTCTGTTTTGGCGTCTTGCGCGGGGCGCCGGAGCCGAATTTTTCAGAGCGGCACGCGGGTCTCAAGCCATGGTATCAGCCGGGCCATCTGCAACAGAGCGCCAGCATTGTCGGCCTCGCCTTCACCGGGCTCGAAGTAATGCAGGTTGTCGGGAAACTCGATATAGGTTTTGTCCTGACTGCCCAGCGCGTTGAAAATCGCTTTTGAGTGGGTTTCGGGGTAGACATCCATGTCGCGCCCGGCATTGACCACCACCGCCGGTTCGGTAATCGCATGCCCGTTCTTCAACAGGTTGGCGTTGCTGGAGATGCCCGACCAGGTCGACAGCCAGGCGTCCGGTGTCTGCACGCGGCCAAAGCCCATCAGCTGGAAGTTCATCAGGTCGGGCCGGTCGCTTAGCAGGCAACCGTAGGCGCGGTTGCTGGGGTCAAGTGCCTTGTCGACGTAGTTGGGATTGGCCATGGTGCGGTAGACCGTCATGATGGGCTGGAACGAGGCGCGCCGCATGGTGGAACGCTGGCGTGCAGCCGGCAGCGCCGCGAAAGCGGGGTCGCCGCGGGTCGCCTCGGCATCCAGCTGGTCGGCGATCAAGGCTCTCGCCCTGGCGTCGATACGCGCCACGCGTTCGATCTGGGCCGCGCGGTAACGCTTGACGAACGCCGGGTCATACGCGGTCCATTGCGGCGCGGGCATGAAGCCGTTGGCCGGGTCGTACATGTCCAGCGATGCGTCGCTGATGAGCGGGTTGCCTTCGTCGATCACCGACGGGTCGATCACCTGGTTCATGATCTGGCCCTGGCCGGTATGCGCGGCCGTGATCATGAATGCGTCGAACGCCGGCATGACTGCGCCGGGCAGCGCCGTGGGTCGTCCGCCCGGCGTGAGTTTGAGGCGTTCATCCGTGCTGGCCTTGGCCTGGGCCTGGTAGAAGCCACCCAGCGAGCCGCCGCCGGAATTTCCAAGCCAGACCACCTTCTCCACCCCCCGCTCTTCCTTCAGCCAGCGCACATACGCGGCGATGTCGAGAATGATCTGCTCGTGGATACAGGTCATGTCGTTGCCCTGCGTGCGCACGTTGGCGCCCATACATGCGTACCCGGCGCGCAGCAATGCCGGGTAGGCGTAATGCTGGCTAAAGTCCACCCGCGGATGCGCCGCGATGACCGCTACGCGTGGACGCGGATTGTTTTTGGGCGTCCAGTACAAGCCACGCACCTGCGTACCGTCGTGGGCGTATACCGTGGCCTGCTCGCAGCCGGCAAAGTCGTCCACCGGCTCGCGAAACCTGATCCAGGTACCGCGCCAGTAGGTTTTCGATAACAACCTGATGGCCATGCTGTGCTCCCGTTGATTGGCCGCCGCGACACCAGGCCGGGGGCCGGACAAAAAAATGATATCCGCACGGATGTCGCCCGCAGAAAACCGCAACCGCGCAAAGCGCGTACGCCAGCCGGTCAAACCGTCGCCGGCGCGCGTTGCCGGCGCAACAGAGTGGCAGGCCCGCCTATGCTCCAACCGATCAAAGCAACTTTGCTGGCCGTCGTGAGCGCAATGGCCGCGCCGCCCGTGCTTTCACCCGCCGGCTTCTTCAGCGCTGTCCGTTTTGTCTTGCGCCGCCGCATCTTGCGGCACGCAGTTGGGCAATACGGCGGCGGCGCGGAACATCCACCACTGACGGCGATTGGCATAACCCGCGACAGTAACTTTGCTCTTGTCGACACACGGCACCACCGCTTCACGCAACGCGAATATCCAGCGCGCGTCCGGCGCGCCCACCTGCCATGCAACCGCGTTCGCAAACTGTCGCTGCGACGGCTGGGTAAAACCAAAGTCCACCATGGGGCGATCAGCCATCAGCAGGTTCTGCTCTTTCCAGCCGACCATGCCGATTTGCGCCGCGGGCCCGGCAATCTGGCCTGCGCGGCGCATCACACCGACGGCGGAGTTGGAGTCGTTGAGCAAAGGAGATGCCCACACGCCCCACAGGATCCAAAAGCCGGCCATCCCCGCCAGCAGCGCATGCGCGCCGCGCCGGGGGCGCAACGCGATGGCACAGGCCACGAACACCGCGCCCATGGCCATCATCATGTACCACAACCAGCGGCCACCTTCGGCCAGTTCGCGTTCGGCCACCATTGCATTCATGCTGGTCCATCGGCCTTGCAAAGCCCAGACGCCGCCGCCCAACAAGGCCAGGCCCGCGAGTGCGGCGATGGCAAACGCGCTGACGCGCAACCAGCGTGCACCGATCATGCGCTCCAGCGTCGGGCCCAGGGCCAACGCCAGCATCGGCAATACCGGCATCAGGTAGACCTCGCGTTTGCCATTCGCGATGCTGAAGAAAATAAGCACCAGCACGCACCAGACCAACAGCAGCAACAGGCGCGCGTCATGCGCCTTCAGGCCGCGCCACCAGTCGCGCGCCGCGCTCACATAGGCCAGCGATAGCGGGAAAAAATGGAACAACAACACCGGCAGGAAATACCAGAACGGTTGCTGATGGCCGCCGTAAGAACTGGCATACCGTTTGGCGGTCTGCCGGAACAGGATGTCGTTGACGTAAGCGTCGTATTCCGGGCTACCGCGCGCATGTGCCACAAGCACCATGGGGACGAACCACAAAGCGATCGCGGCAAGAAAGGCCAACGCACCGCCGGCCCAGCGCAACGCCGAGCCGTGGGTGTAAACCACGCCCTCCCAGCGCCGCATGCGGGCCAATCCATACGGCACGATCATCAACAAGGCCAATATCCCCACGCCTTTGGTAATGACGCCCAGGCCGGCGGCAAAACATCCCAGCCAGTAGGCGCGCCAATTGGGGCCGCGCAGGAAATGCATCAACAAGCCCCAATTGCCCAGTGTGATCAGCATCATGACCAGCGGGTCGATTTGCGCCCGTTTAACCTGATAGACAAACTGGAACGTTGCCAAAACCGCGACCGCCGCGACAAGACCTATGCGCGGGTTCCACAGGCGGCGTCCCATGTCCCATGTAAGCGCAAGTGTTGCCAGGCCGGCCAGCAAAGACGGCAACAAAAAGGCGATGCGCCAGTTCCCGACCACCTGGTAGAACGCGGCTTCGATCCACATCAACATCGGCGGCTTGTCGGAATACAACTCGATGCCGCGATGCGGAAAAAGCCAGTCGCCGGAAGCGATCATTTGTTTGGCGACCAGCGTGTAGCGCGGTTCGTCCGATGGCCAGGGGTCGCGCAAACCGATACCTGCGCCCAGCACCACCAGCGCTGCCAGCATCAGCCACCAGAACTGGCGCCGGTCGGCGGGGCTGGTGACGGAACTCGCGGTCTGAGCGGACGTCGTCATGAAGACTGGCACCGGCGGTTCAGACTTCGCCGCGCTTGCCGCGGTCGCGCCACATGAACTGCAGATTGCGGAAATAGATAAACAGCCCGGTTCCCTGCCCGATGATGAACACCGGGTCGCGACGGTGTATCGCATAAGCCAGCAGCGTGATGCCGCCGGCCATGCTGAAATACCAGAAGGCCGACGGAATCACACTCTTTTTAAGCTTCTCGCTTTGCAACCACTGCACGAAGAAACGCGCGGAAAAAAGTCCTTGTCCGATCAGGCCCACCGCAAGCCAGGTCTTGTCGATTTCCATCATTGTTCCTTTGTCGTAAGGCGTTCAACCACCGGCACGCGCGCACGGCGCTGCAGCCAGATCACACCCATCATGTCTACCAGGCCGACCCACAAGCGGTTATGGATGCCGTAGTGCGACTGGCCGTGTTCGCGCGGACGGTGGGCAACATGCACCGACTCGACCGTGCCACCGGCACGGCGAAACAGTGCCGGCAAAAACCGGTGCATATGGTCGAAATACGGTAGCTGCAGAAAATCCTCGCGCGCAAACAGTTTCAGACCGCAGCCGGTATCGGGAGTGGCGTCACCGAGCAGGCGGCTGCGCACGCCATTTGCGATGCGCGACGACAGGCGCCGCAACCAGGTATCGCGCCGCTTGGCGCGCCAGCCGGCGATCAGCACCGGGAGTGGCGAGCCGCCTTGCCGCAATGCATGCCAGCGCGCCAGCAGCGCAGGAATGTCGGCCGGATCGTTCTGGCCGTCGCCGTCCAGGGTTGCTATCACCGCCCCACGCGATTCTCGTACACCGGTGCGAACGGCAGTGCTCTGACCGCAATTGTTACGGTGCAGAACCACTACCAGCCAGGGATGTGTCACCGAGTACCCAGCCAGAATACCTGCCGTATCGTCGCCACTGCGGTCATCGACGAAAACCGCCTCGAAGCGCGCCACGCCCGTCAGTGCCGCCTCGATTTCATCGAGCAGACCCACGACATTGAGCGATTCATCGTGAACCGGCACAACGACGGAGATTTCAACGGGTATTTCGGGAGCCGGTCGGGACATCGCATGGCGCGTGGAAAAGCAACCCAATATTGTCGCACCTCACCGCACAGGGCCTGTGGCTCCATTAACAATGCTCATTCGTCCAGCGACCCGTGTTGGGTCTCCACCGACATGCTCAAGGCCAGACCGTCACCCACCGCTTTGGAACGCTCCAGGTAGTAGCCAATGCCCGGCAAGGCGCGCAGGTTGTATGCAATGTCCGCGCTGGCGCAATGTTCCAGAATTACCCACAGTGTCGTGCCCTGGCCGCTATGGTTCGAATGGCCGCAAGCTTCGAAGTTCCGGCACAACAGACGCGCCTGCGCTCGAGTGACGGGCGCTGGACGGGTGCCTGGAAAATGTCCTGTTGGTTGAACTGTCTGCGCGTCGTCACCGATAAAGCGCTCTGAAGTCCGCAAGGTCCACTCTTCCTCCTGCTGTTTGTCGCCGGCCTCGTGCTTGCGCAAATTTTTCTCGCGCATGGGCCGCACGCGAGCCACCGGTGGCTCTACCTGGGTACAGGTCATATACGCAAGCGACCCGGCGAAAAACGTTTTAAGTGCCTCTTCGCGTGCCTCGTCCTCGGAGTCTGCATTCACCACCAGTGTCTGGTACTGCTCGCGCACCAGGCGCTCCACGAAGACGAAATATTTGCCCGGAACAACCGGGCTTGGCTCAGCAACCGATTTCTTCATACTTCCACTCCAGCAGGTATCGCGCCAGTATCCGCGATGTGGCACGCATCCGGCAGTATGCGCGCCTGAAGCGGCCCGGCGCGCTACGCGTTCATCGCCGGGCCTGGCGCCGGCTATCGGTGACGCGCTGCGTGGCCCGTATCTGCGCTGGATGGCTTTTTACGGCTCCAGTTATGAGCCGGCCCTGGTAGACCGCTCCATGAAACGGGACTCCGCCCTGCCCTCCACTTCGCCGCACGGTGATTTCGACACCATGTTCAAGACCCTGACCGATCAGCTCGGTAAAGGACCCAGCCGCTGGGTGAATCAAGCGGCTGACTGCAATGCGGTGATCCCGCCCATATACGCCTGCAACGCCCCGGGAACCGTAACCGAACCATCGGCATTCTGGTAATTTTCCAGTACCGCCACCAGCGTGCGACCCACCGCCAGACCCGATCCGTTGAGGGTGTGCACCAGTTCGTTTTTACCCTGCGCGTTCTTGAAGCGCGCCTGCAGCCGGCGTGCCTGAAACGCCTCGCAGTTGGAAACCGAGCTGATTTCGCGGTAGGCGTTTTGTGCCGGCAACCAGACTTCCAAATCGTAGGTCTTGGCCGAGCTGGGGCCCATGTCGCCGGTACACAGAGCCATCACGCGGTAGGGCAGGCCGAGCTTTTGTAAAATCGCCTCGGCGTGGCGCGTCATGTCTTCCAGCGCATCGTAACTTTTGTCCGGGTGCACGATCTGCACCATCTCGACCTTGTCGAACTGGTGCTGGCGGATCATGCCGCGCGTGTCGCGTCCGTAGCTGCCGGCTTCGGAACGGAAACAGGCAGTAAGCGCGGTCAAGCGGATCGGCAACGCGGATTCGGCCACTACTTCGCCGCGTACGAAGTTGGTCAGCGGAACTTCAGACGTAGGGATGAGGTAAAAAGAACGGTGCCTCAGATCGGCTGCACCAAAATCGACTTCTGGCTCGGCCCCCTGCTCCTCCTTCGACGCAGACCACTCTTGGTCACCTTTGAACACCTCGAAAAGGTCCTCCTTGAACTTAGGCAATTGCCCTGTGCCACGCAGCGAGTCGGAATTAGCCATAAAGGGCACATAGCACTCGGTGTAGCCATGCTCCTGCGTCTGCACGTCAAGCATGAACTGCCCGAGAGCACGGTGCAGTCTGGCGATGTCGCCTTTCATGACCGTGAAACGCGCACCGGCCAGCTTGACGCCCATATCGAAGTCAAGCCCCAGCGGCGTACCCACATCCACATGGTCTTTGATGGGGAAGTCCATCACTCTCGGCGCGCCCCAGCTTCGTACCACGACGTTGGCCGCCTCGTCCGCACCCACCGGCACGCTGGCGTGCGGCAAGTTGGGCACTGCCAGCAGTAGCGCATTCAATTCGGCCTGGATCTGCTCCAACTCCGCAGGAAAAGATTCCAGATCCGCTTTAAGCGAAGCGGCTTGGCTCATTGCCGCAGCAATTTGATCTTGGGCGTCGGGACCTCTTGCTCTAAGCCTGCCAATCTCTTTACTCACAAGATTGCGAGTGGCTTGTAGCTCTTCGGTACGCGTCTGTAGCGTTTTACGCTTGGCTTCAAGGAAGCGGAACTGGCCCACGTCGAGAAAAAGTTGCGGCCTTTTGCGCGTTTCAAGGCGGGCCACGGCCGCGTCAAGGTCTTTGCGCAGGAGGTTGATATCTAGCATGTCGCCATTTTAGTGAAGCAGCCGAGCGCACAGGTGCGCCGCTTGGGCGAACAGGCAAGCGCTACAGCCGCAGGCCTTTGGGCAATGGGAACTTGACCGTTTCTTCTATCCCCGCCAGTTTGCGCACCGACACCGCACCGAACGACTTGATGCGCTCCATGACCTGGCGGACCAGCACCTCGGGCGCAGAGGCACCGGCAGTCAGCCCCACGCGTTGGCGCCCCTCGAACCACTGCGGCTGAAGTTCATCGGCGCTGTCCACCATAAAACTTTCGGTGCCCAGTTTGTGCGCGAGTTCACGCAGTCGGTTGCTGTTGGAGCTGGTCGGGCTACCGACAACGATCACGATGTCCACCTGCGGGCTCAGGACCTTGACCGCGTCCTGGCGATTCTGGGTGGCGTAACAGATGTCCTGCTGTTTGGGCTCGCGCGCCAACGGGAAACGGGCCTTGACGGCGGCGGATATTTCCGCCGCATCGTCCACGCTCAATGTGGTCTGCGTCACCACAGCGAGTTTTTCCGATTGCGCGGGCTGCACGCGCGCCACGTCGGCTACATCCTCCACCAGGTGGATGCCGCCTTCCAGCTGCCCCATCGTGCCTTCAACCTCGGGGTGGCCCTTGTGGCCGATCATGATGAACTCGTAGCCTTCCCTGGCCAGTTTGGCCACCTCCACATGCACCTTGGTCACCAGCGGACAGGTGGCGTCGAATATCTGAAACCCGCGCGCACGCGCCTCTTCCTGCACCGCACGGCTAACTCCATGGGCCGAGAAAACCAGCGTGGCGCCAACCGGTACATCGTCGAGTTCTTCGATAAAAATCGCGCCTTTGGACTTCAGGTCGTTCACCACGTAGGTGTTGTGCACGATCTCGTGGCGTACGTAAATCGGCGCGCCGAATTTTTGCAACGCGCGTTCCACGATTTCAATCGCGCGGTCTACGCCGGCGCAGAAGCCGCGCGGCTCGGCCAGGATGATTTCCTTGGGGGAGAATGTGGCCCCCACGCTTGTCACTTCGTGTACTGTGCTGCCCCCAGTGTGGTCTGACTTTCCTTGGGGCGGCCCGGCGGAAAATTGCCCGTCCGGCACAGCGGGCGCTCTCACAAT